>JALYSF010000004.1:9737-39511 GCA_030854905.1 bacterium | reverse complement strand
CGGTCAACCAGGCTTTGTTCGCTCAAATCCGTTTGGAGTCCGGAAGTGGAGATAATGGTGGATATCCCTACAACGATTGGGCTTTCAGTATGACTCCTGGCGGCTGCGGGCCAGGTGAGGGACCAGATAGATGGCGATATTGCACAAGGCAGTGTGTAAGCTATGCTGCGTGGGCTGTAGAGAGGTCAGGTCGCAAAGCTCCTTATGGCTACGGCAATGCCAGGAACTGGGTTAATGTCGCTCCAGCATCATGGCAACATGATAGCCCTCAGCCGGGTGATGTCGGAGTATCTACGAGGGGAAATTATGGCCATGTGGTTTATATTGATGCAGTTTATGGAAATGGCACAATGCGAATAAGCCAATATAATGCTCAGTTAAATGGCCGGTACTCCGAAGCTACTGTTTCGGTAAATATGTTCGATAAGTATATTAGATTTCCTTAAGTTAATAGTTTTAGGGAGAGCTCTGCTCTCCCGATTTTATTCGGACTAAATCCGAACAGCAATCTCCCACTCGCTAAAGATCGGCTGTCGCCTCATTCGCTTCGCTCAACATAGTCTAGGATTATAAAAACGGTATAAAATTATTTGAAGGGTCAACGGGGCAAAAATGGCTAATTTGTTGATTCAAATCTGATACAATAAACGTAACTATGATTGAAGTGGAACAGAAAACAGAGACTATTGAGGTGCCTCAAAAACCAGCTAAGCGAAATAATAAATTTGCTAATTTATTATTGTTATTTGTATTTGCTTCGGGTTTATTCTTTACAGGATACGGCCTCGGCAGCGGCCGAATAACTTTTGGCGACAAGGGAAATATAAATATTTCAAGACTGCCGTCTGAGATAGATTTTACTAGCGTAGACGAAGTATATAAAACACTCCAAGAGAATTACGACGGCGAAGTAGACATCAATAAGATAATTGACGGCATGAAAAGTGGCTTGGCTCAAGCGACAGGCGATCCTTATACCGAGTTTTTTAATGTTGAGGCAAGCGAAGAATTTAATGAGCAACTCTCTGGTAGTTTTAGCGGCATAGGCGCCGAACTAGGCAAAGATGGTGAAAAACTTATTGTTATTTCTCCAATAGCTGATTTCCCGGCTGCTAAAGCTGGAGTTATGACTAAAGACGTCATAATAACTGTCAACGACGAGAGTACTGTAGGCTGGACCGTAAGTCAGGCAGTTGAAAAAATCAGGGGCGAGACGGGTACAGTCGTGAAACTGGGCATTGTGCGTAACGAGTCGGAAGTTTTGAACCTAGAAATTACCCGAGCACAAATCAACATTCCTAGTGTTAAATGGGAAATCAAAGACGGAGTCGGCATAATCAAAGTGGCTAGATTCTGGGACGATACCGCAAGTCTGACCGAACAGGCGGCGGATGAGTTTAGTAAAGCTGGCATTAATAAAGTTGTTTTAGACATGCGCGGTAACCCAGGGGGATCGCTTAACTCCGCCGTAGAATTATCAAGTATGTGGCTCGACAAGGGAAGTATTGTACTCCGTGAAAAACAAGGCGACAAAGTAATAAATACACTCTATGGTTCCGGTAATCAAGTATTTAAAAATTATCAAACAGTAGTTTTGATAGATGAGGGTAGTGCCAGCGCCAGCGAAATTACTGCCGGAGCACTTAGGGATAATAATAAAGCAACTCTAATTGGTGTGAAGTCTTACGGTAAAGGTAGTGTCCAGCAAGTTATTCCACTTAAAAGTGGTGGCACGCTTAAAGTAACAGTTGCGCGTTGGTATACTCCCAACGATAAGAACATTGATAAAGAGGGTATTAGCCCGGATCAAGAAGTAAAGCGTACCGTCGATGACATTAAAAATAATATCGATCCGCAGCTCGACGCCTCATTAGTAAAATTGAGAGGAAGCTAAGCTTCCCAATCTAAATCTCGGCTATCGCCTCGTACGCTAACGCTCAACTAAAAATCAAGAACAAGACTTTATACTTTTTGTGTTCTACTTTATACTGGTAATTAAATTGTGGGAGAGGAGTTGTTTGGTTTGGCGACAAAACCGACTAAGTATATTTTTGTAACAGGTGGCGTGCTTTCCGGAGTCGGGAAGGGTATTACAGCCGCTTCAATCGGCAATATACTTAAAGCCAGAGGGCTTACCGTAAATATCCAAAAATGCGACCCCTATCTTAACGTTGACGCCGGCACCCTTAACCCGGCTGAACATGGCGAATGTTTTGTGACCATGGACGGCGCCGAGACTGATCTAGACCTTGGTCATTACGAAAGATTCTTAGATATCGAACTTACTCAATCAAGTTCTACTATGAGCGGGCGGATATTGCGTCAAGTAATTGATGACGAACGTGCAGGTAAGTATCTAGGTAAAACGGTACAGTTTGTGCCACACGTGACTAAGGCTATGCAGTCTGCCATAGAAGCTGCAGGGCGTGGCTTTGATGTGCATATTGTAGAAGTTGGCGGTACTGTGGGCGATATCGAAGGCCAGGCATTTATCGAGTCTATCCGCGAATTGGCACAGAAAAGGGGCCGAGAAAACTGCTTGTTTGTGCATGTCGTTTATATTCCTTATTTAGGCGCTAGTGGCGAATACAAGAGTAAACCTGCCCAGAATGCCGTTAAGGATTTGCGTAGTGTTGGTATTGTACCCGATATTTTAGTAGCTAGAAGTGAGGCTATGCCAGGTCGAGGAATTGTCGATAAACTAAGTTTATTTGCAGGTGTCGACAAAGAAGCCATTGCGCTTTTACCTAACGCTAAATCTATTTATGAAGTGCCGCTGTCGCTCGAAAATCAAGGGATAGGCACGGTTATAGAATCAAAACTAGGATTCAGCACTATAACACCTTCGCTTGAAGAGTGGAAAAAGATGGTAGCTACTGCGGTAGATTCAGCTTTACCAAAAGTCCGAGTAGGAATAGTCGCCAAGTATATGCACAATCAGGACACTTACATGTCGGTATTTGAGGCACTTAAAGCCGCGGCATGGGCTAACAAAAAACAAGTCGAGATAGTTTGGATAGATGCAGAGAATCTTGAATCTAAAAGGACCAATTTATCAGAGATTCTGAAAGGACTCGATGGGATTGTTGTGCCCGGCGGTTTCGGCCAGCGCGCACTCGAAGGCAAAATAAAAGCTGCTACTTATGCCCTAGACAATAATCTGCCATACCTCGGACTTTGCTTAGGATTGCAAATGGCCGTAATAGCAGCCGCCCGTCGTGCAGGTCTAGCCAAAGCTAGCAGCACCGAGTTGAACCGACGCACTCCAGACCCTGTTATACATACGATGGAACATCAGAAAGGCAAAGAGGGCACCGGCGGCACAATGAGACTTGGCAACTATGACTGCAAGCTTACTAAGGGTTCGCTGGCCGAAAAATGCTACAAATCAAATAAGATTATCGAAAGGCATCGCCACCGCTACGAAGCTAATAACAGCTATGTCGGCTCGTATGAAAGTTGGGGAATTAGAGCTACTGGGATAAATCCAAAGACAGGGTTAGTTGAAATTATTGAAGGGATCAATCATCCTTTCTTTCTTGCAAGCCAGTTTCATCCAGAATTAAAATCACGCCCAAATGCGCCTCACCCGATGTTTCTAGCATATATCAACGCTCTTATTAAAGATTAGTTAGACCGATAAATTGTAAGTTGTAAAACTCTTGTGTTAACATTAAATGTATATGGAACCACAATCAAAACCCAAGAAAATTTTATTAGTAGAAGACGATGACAGCTTAGCAAGTGTTTATACAACGCGTTTAGAGGCGGAAGGCTTTACTGTAAAGCGCGTCCCTAACGGTGAAGAAGCTTTGGCTGCTGCCCTAGAATTTGATCCAGATCTAATTTTACTAGATGTTATGATGCCAAAAGTAAGCGGATTCGATGTACTTGATATATTGCGTAACACCCCTGAGACAGCTAACACACGCGTAATAATGCTCACTGCACTAAGCCAAGACGCCGACCGCGAAAAGGCAATGAGCCTTGGAGTGGATGATTATCTGGTAAAATCTCAAGTTGTAATTGCCGACGTAGTCGAAAAAATCAAGCAACACTTAAACATCTAGATTTCGCTAATATACATAATGATTATTTGGTATTTGTATTGTATATATTTTGATTCTTACACAAAACTCAATAGGTCATATCTTCTCGGCTATTAAACTATATTTGACTCATATCTAATATTGTGCTATATTATTGATGAAAATTGATAAAACAAACAGAAAGAATAAACGATGCATGAATTTGATCCGGCAACACCATTAACAATAGACGAGCGAATCCAAGACGTAATAGAACGTCAGAGGACTGATGAAGGTGCTTACGGTAGAAGAAAAGCTGGAATCCCTGAAACTACCTCAGTTCAAAAATCAGCAAAAGAGATAGCAGCTGAGTTGTTAGGTCCTAAGCCTCCAGTATCTAAAATGGACACAGTAAGAGAACCTCATACAATACCTCCTGAAGCAAGAGCCTTAGCAAGTCTTATGGTTAGACACGCAAATCAACCGTAATACGAGTAAACGTTAGTTGACTTCGACTTCGGTGCGTCGAACAGTTTTGCCGGCAAAGTTCTTCTTGCGGCGGGCAACGAAGTTCACTACGCCGTCTTTAGCAGCGTGCACAGTGAAGTTACGTGAAAGGTACGTGCCTTGACCGGCAATTTTATTAGACCCAGTTTGACGAACTAGCACTTCGCCAGCACGAACTGTTTGGCCGCCGCTGCGCTTAAGTCCTAGCCGCTGGCCGGGACTATCGTGAATATTTTTGCTTGTTCCACCTGCTTTAACTTTAGACATATCTTGACTCCTAAACTTTAGTAATAACTATGAGCTGGCGGGCGACAAACTGACCTTCGCGGTCGTAAATTATTTTTCGCTCGTTAACGTGCTCAAATTTCACCCAATTATAGCCCATCACCCCTAATTTATCAAGTAGGGGAAGGTGTTTATACCCAGCATTAGTTCGCCAAGCAGGAACAGCAAGGCAAATCCTTGTTCCAGGACTAATTTGTGAATTTATATTGGCTAAAAACTGCACATGAAGCTTATTGACTGAGTAAATCATTTTACTAAGGTCAGCATCGCCTATTAATTTTGTCAGTGGGGGCCCTAGATAGGTCTCGCCAGCTACTGCATCGGGGATGGGATTCCATGTGTGAGTTGTTGCGTCTCCGACCTCTAACTTAAAGTTCGGCAGTTCATGGCTATAAAATGTTTTAAGCCACTGCAGATTTTTCTGCGTGTATTCGACCATTCGTGACTCCAAATCCGTGCCGTAAGTTGGGTAACCCATAAGCATTGCTTCTTGCAGAACAACACCCGTACCGCAAAACGGATCCAAAATTAGGAACGGTGATCGAGGAACGGGGAGCGGGGAGTTATTTTCTTCGTTCATCGTTCGCCGTTCATCGTTCTTAAAATTGCCAAGGGCAAGATTTACAATTGTTTGCGCCAGCTTAGGGGGCAGCATGCCTACTCGTGCGTCGCGCATTGGCCGATTGCGGTCGCGATTAACATAATTGTCGATATTTTGAACATACAGCGTCTGAGCTAAATAGGTTTTACTTCCACTGCTGATAACTAACAGCTCCCAAGAGTTTTCGGAAGTGAGTTTGTTGTGGTAAACCTCAGCGGTTGAAAGTTCTTGAGTTTTGTTTAGCAAGACTCTGACGGAGTGGCCAGATGATTTCAAAAGTTTCTTGAAACTAAGAAGTGAGCGCTGAAGAGTCTTTACAGAAACTGATAAGCCGTAAACGCTGATACCGATCGTAATCTTTCCCTGTATGTAAGATGCGTGCTCCGGAAGAGTACTTAGAAGGTATTTTTCTATCGAAAGCCAATCGTTAGGCAGCTCAGTAAGTACTTTTGCAAGCTTCGTAGTGCCGCCTAAACGCGCGTAAATCTCTGGACTAACCTCGGCGTCAATAAATACAGAATCGTTTGTAAAGGTTTGGATTTTACTTGCTCCAAATACTGCTTCCAGTTCGGCAGTCGATAATAATGGTAGTCTGCCAACTATGGCAATATGCTTATTCATCATCTGCAATTATAGCCTAATAAAGGTATAATAAAACTTGAATGAATAAGCAAAGCAGAAGAAGTATTAAGACTGCCGTAAATATATTTACTTTTGTGGCGCTAGCAGTTTTGATATATATCTCTCGCCATGCTATCGCCGACGCTTTTGGAAACTTAGGTCAGCTTAATAGTTCAGCATTGTTTTTGATGATACCCCTCCAGGCTTTTGGCTACTACTGTATCGCAAGACTTTATAAAGACTTTTTCAAATCGCGAGGCGAACATCTTAGTTTACGTAAAATGTACGAGGTTGCCTTGGAGCTGAATTTTGTTAATCATGTCTTTCCGAGCGGCGGAGTTAGCGGCTTCAGCTACCTTAGTTTGCGACTAAAAAAAGAAGGCATAAGTACGGCACAAAGTACGCTGGCTCAGATTATGCGTTTTGCTCTGACATTTGTCTCTTTCTTAATTCTCTTAGTATTCGGCGTGTTCGTGTTAGCTCTCAGAAGGCACACCAGCCCGCTAACTATACTTATTAGTACCAGCATAGTACTCATGACCGTTTTTGGAGTTTTAGTAGGTGTCTACATCATCAGCAGCGAAAGCAGAATAAAATCCTTTGCGAGGTGGCTACCAAAAGCTTTGAACGCAATTATCGGAGTATTTCGTAAAAACAAAGCTGATATCATTAACATCGCCAGAGTCGAGTCAACCATGGAGGATTTGCATCGCGACTATAAAGCTCTTAGTCGTGACTGGCGACAGTTAAAAAAGCCTTTTATTTGGGCATTGCTGCTAAATATTACTGAGGTCGCTACTATTTACTCAGCCTACGTGGCCTTCGGTAATTTTATAAACCCGGGCGGCTTAATACTGGCTTATGCGGTCGCAAATTTTGCTGGTCTAGTCGCTATTTTGCCTGGAGGAGTCGGTATTTATGAAGGGCTAATGACTGCCGTTATGACTGCAACAGGCGTCGATAAAGCGTTGGCGCTATCGGCAACAGTAGTTTACCGAGTTATCACAATGGTTATTGGTTTGCCGATCGGCTATTATTTCTACCATAAAAACCTTAATTCCACGCAGCAAAAATCATTTGAGCAAACACAGGAAGAAATAATTCAGGATAAACAGTAGTGCAGTCAATAGATGAAGTCCAGCTTGGTGTGTCCGATGCAGTTGCTTTACTTAACAACACTCTTGAAACCGTCTATCCTAGACTGACAGTCGTCGGGGAGCTAATAAATTTTAGAATCAGTAAGAATAAATGGGTTTATTTTGACATCGCTGACGAATATTCGAAGTTGCACTGTTTTGGAACTATTTATATGTTACCAGGTCCGCTTCAAGAGGGCATGTTAGTGCAAGTTGTTGTAGCTCCAAGGCTGCACCCTCAGTTTGGTTTTACAGCTAATCTTCAATCTATCATCCCAGTAGGTGAGGGCTCGATTAAAAAAGCATCAGATCTTCTGAAATTAAAACTTGAAAAAGAGGGGCTTTTTGAAACAAGCCGTAAACGCAAAGTTCCTGCCATACCCAGTCGTATTGCACTTGTAACTTCGGATGAGTCGGCCGCATATACCGACTTCATAAAAATTACAAAAGCCCGCTGGCCGCTAGTAAGCATCGACGTATATTCTGTATTGGTACAAGGTGTTAACGCACCCGAGCAAATCGTCAACGCACTGCAGAGTGCTAACGGACACGACGAGTTGGCAGATGTACTAGTTTTGACTCGTGGCGGGGGTGGCGCTGATGATCTTGCAGCATTTGACGACGAAAGAGTCGTTAGAGCTGTCGCGGCGAGCCGCATACCAACTGTCGTAGCGATTGGGCATGAACGTGATTTTAGTTTGAGCGAGCTCGTTGCCGACTTAAGAGCGAGCACGCCAAGTAATGCGGCAGAAATTTTAGTACCAAATAGACAAGATGAGCTCAGAACAATAAACGATAAACAGAAATGGCTAAATGATGGCTTGAAAACGGCGTTTGAAGCTACAAAAAATTATTTGGAATCACGAGAGCTGCATTTGTACGACACGCTGCGCCATTATATGACTCAGCTTCTCAACGACATAACGCACACACAAAAGTTACTTACTTCATTAAACCCCGAAATAGTACTAAAAAGAGGCTATACGATTGTCAGGTCACAGGGACGTATTATCTCTAAGTCGGTCAGCTTAAAAAAGAATGCAGCTATAACCGTTAGTTTTAGCGACGGTGATATAGAAGCTAAGGTACAATAAACTTATGAAATCTGAAAAATCTTATGCTGAGCTACAGCAGGAACTAGATGAAATTATTGCTTGGTTCGAGAGTGATGAAGTTGATATTGAATCGTCACTCGATAAATATAAACAGGGACAGCTCATTATCGATAAGCTCAAGTCAAGGCTTGCTAAAGCCGAGCTAGAGATTAAAAAGATTAGTCAGAATTAACTAAGTGGATATATTGTGGTTAATAATCCTAGCTATAATTCTTATTTTCGGCACAGTAGTATTTTTTGGCGCACCATATCTGCCAACTCTCAAGGGTCAGACAAAAGTGGCGCTGGATTTATTAGATTTAAAAGCCGGTGAAACGCTTTTAGAACTTGGCAGTGGTGATGGACGCTTACTCCGAGCTGCTGCAGAGAAGGGGGTTTATTCAATAGGAATCGAGCTTAATCTACTTCTTGTAATATATTCTAAGCTTAGACACTGGCGCTATCGACGATTCATAAAAGTACGTTGGAATAACTTTTGGATTCACCAACTGCCTGAAACGGACGGGATATACGTGTTCCTGCATACGAGGTTTATGCAAAAACTGGATAATAAAGTTACTCAAGAAATTACTCAACCTGTAAAATTAGTCAGCTTCGCTTTCAAAATTCCCGATAAAACCTCCATAACAAGTAAAAAGGGTATGTTTCTATACGAATACAAGCCGCTTGCACAAAAATAAAAAACTAAGTAATATTACAGATATGCATAAGCGTTTCAAAAGCGGCGGGATTAGCATTTCGGTACTGGTATCGATTGTTTTCGGTCTTTTGTTTGTAGGCGCTTCGATATTCGCAGTTTGGTCGTTTATGGGGATGCAAGACTACAAGAACAACGTCCAACCTAAAATCGATACAGCGGTGGAAATAGCTAAGCAAGAAACTTCCACACTTAAAGACAATGAATTTATAGAAAAAGAAAAACTGCCAACTCTAAACTTCCGAGGCCCTGACACTTACGGTGCTGTTAGTTTCGACTATCCCAAAACCTGGAGCGCAGTAACCGCCAAAGCCGACCAAACAAGTCCACTAGATTTAACACTTCACCCTTCAGTAGTACCTGGTTCGGGTCAAGACAGAGAATTCTCGTATGGACTAAGACTAGAAGTTCTTAACACTTCCTATGAAAGATCGGTAAAAGAACTCGATTCTCAAATTAAGAATGCTGGACTCGTAGCTTCAGCATTTACTCCAGTAAAAGTTCCGTCAACAGTCGGTACAAGATTTGACGGAGAATTTGTAAGAGGTAAAAATGGTGTGGTCATAATGCTGCCATTAAGGGATAAGACCCTAAAGATCTGGACCGAAAGCTTAGATTACAAAAAAGATCTCCTAGAAATAATTATGCCTTCTCTCAGTTTTCAGCCTTAGAATACCAGCTTGTCTGAATGCCAAGACCTGACTTATACTAAAGTTAGATTTGAAGGGTAAAGTGAGGGTTTAAGGCAGTTGGATCAAAGTGTTGGATTATCAGATAAAGATAATAAAATTTTAGCCGCAATTGCTGAAGATCTTAGAGCGCCCTTATTAAAAATTGCTTATACCGCAGAGCTCGCTTCATATACAAAAAATATTCACTCATATGAGGAAATTGAGTTAACAGCCAGAAGCCTATTGTCGGAAATTGATAGTTTATTACTCGGCATTAAGCAATCTTACGGTCAGCTTGACCTTCACTTGAGCCCGATGGCACCCTCGGCCGTTTTATATGAAGCTATCCAGCGGCTAAAGCCAATTGCTAACGCCAGAAAATTTACATTGCATTCTGAGATTCCAAAAAGCCACCAGTTAGCAATGGTCCACCCGACGGTTCTTGGGCACGTTATTTCATCGCTTTCACGTACTCTTATCGAAATAAGCTCTGGCCACAGTAAGGAGCGATATATAAATTACCAGTTAGCTGCAGAAAAGCAGGCGCCCACTTTGAGTATTGTCACAACCGCTAATGCCGAACCACTCATAAAAGAAGTTTTTTCAAAAATAAGCAAAACTAATGGTAATGTTTCTACTTTGATAGTCGGTTCTGATTTCGCTTCTGGTATTTATGTGGTTCAGCAGCTGCTCGCCAGCATGAACGCTGCTATAAGGCCTACCAAAAACTTTAAGGGTGCAGGCTTTAAAATAATTTTTACTCCTAGCACCCAACTGAGCATCGTATGATAAAAATTCTATTGATTGAACCTGATTCGGTAACAGCCAAGGCCGTTTCGGATTATTTATCAGAACACGACATTTTAATTGTCAGCAACGGGCACCAAGCAATTTCCGCGTTAGAATCTTGGCCGTGCGAGCTGATAATTTCAGAGCATTCGTTCCTAACTCATAACAGCTTCGAATTTCTGTATGAGCTTAGGTCTTACCCTGAATGGGAGATGCTGCCATTTGTGCTTTTTACGAAAACGTATATACACGACTCGTTGCTTCAAAGCGAAGCTTACAGTGAGCTTGGGATAACCGACTATCTTTATAAACCACAAACTCGGCTTGCAGACCTTCAAAAGAAGCTTAATCTAATTAGCCTAAATGCAGCGCATATCTAGCCGCGCAATCATACTTTCTAGGAGAGACTACGGTGAAGCAGATCGTATCATAAATTTCCTGACAGACGACCACGGAAAAGTGATCGGCATAGCGAAGGGTGTCAAAAAACCCAAAAGCAAGATGGCTGGAGGTTTGGAACTTTTTAGTATCGTAAGTATTAGTTTCCTAGTCGGAAGCAAGGAGCTGAAAACTATTGTTTCTACCGAGTTAATTACGCATTTCGGGAATATAGCGGCGGATCTCAATAAGACATTGTGGCTGTATGACGTATTAAAACTGATGCAAAAATCGTTGCCCGAAAGCTGCGATAGTGAGTACTTCGATTTGTTACGCGAGCTTATGGGTTATTTAAACGAAAAGGAAAGCAACCTATGGTCTTCACAATTATGGTTCTACAGCCGTTGGCTAGAACTGCACGGTCAGCAGTTCGATACACAGTGGGAATCTGGCGGGCAAGAGCTTAGTGGAGAAGCATTCTTTTACTCTCTTGAAAACAAGGGCTTTATAAGTGGCAAAAACGGCAATTTTACACTCAATCATATAAAACTTGTCAGATTAGCTGCAAAGCTAAACCCACAAAAATTATCTCAGGTAGTTAATGGTGACAAACTAGCGTTGGAGCTGAACAAGGTATTAATGAAAGCCTCCCAACAGGTAGTATAATTGACATAAGCGGTAATGTGTGCTATCATCAGCTTTATGACAAAACAAAATATACATCCTTATAACGTAGCCGATAAAACAGCTGATGAAAATTCTGCAAACGCCTTCTTGCCCGGTGGCAACTGGCAACCCGACTTATTAGGTAAAGCTACTAGAGAACCCGGTATCGCTACTGATGCTAGGGGAGAAGCCGTCCTCCCACCCCTAAACGTACAAAGTCAGGTATATGGGTTAGAACTTAGGTATGTTGGAGATTCTCCATCAGATCAATTAGTACGAAACACTGTACAAACTAACGCAGCTCCCAACGTACGCGAAATTGCCTAAAGTTTATTAACAATTTCATATAGCTGTAACTAATCCTTTTTACGCTGTATAATCAGGCTGATGAACGAAGTAAAAATGGATGATATTGTTGCGCTCGCTAAGC
Organism: bacterium; assembly: GCA_030854905.1. Classification (GTDB taxonomy): domain Bacteria; phylum Patescibacteriota; class Saccharimonadia; order Saccharimonadales; family SZUA-47; genus JALYRK01. The sequence continues at coordinate 27,587 of JALYSF010000004.1, read as the reverse complement.
GTCGTGGTTTTGTGTATCAAGGTTCAGAAATCTACGGCGGTATGGCCGGCCTTTATGATTTTGGGCCTTACGGGGTTGAGCTTCTTAATAACATCAAGAAATCCTGGTGGCGCGCTAATGTTCAGCTTAAAGAGAATTATGTTGGGCTAGACTCATCAATGTTCAAAGATCCCAGAGTTTGGGAGGCCAGCGGTCATGTCGGGGGTTTCTCTGATCCTCTAGCTGAGTGCAAAAAGTGTAACAATCGTATTCGCGTAGACAAAGAACTCGAAAAACTTGGCGTAACTGCCGATGAAAAAATGTCAGAAGAAGAGCTGAATAAGCTGTTTGACGAAAATAGGGATAAGATAAAATGTCCTAGTTGTGGCCAAAAAGAATTTTCTGAAGTACGATCGTTCAATCTACTCGTAAAATCTAATCTAGGTGATTTTACTGGCAGTGGTGCAGAGCCAGTTTATTTACCGGGTGAGGCTTGCCAGGGAATTTATCTTAACTTTAAAAACATTGTCGACACGACGCGGATGAAAGTACCTTTTGGCGTTGCTCAGATAGGTAAAGCCTTCCGAAACGAAATAAGCCCACGTAATTTTCTATTCAGAACGCGTGAGTTTGAGCAGGCCGACACGCAGTTATTCGTTAGGCCAAATGAAAACGTAGAAGCCTTCGAGCAAATAAAGAAAGATCGATGGAACTGGTATCTTTCTTTAGGAATTTCCGAAACAAATCTGCGCTGGAAGCAGCACGAAAACCTCGTTTTTTATGCTAAGGACGCCTGGGATATTGAATATAACTTTCCTGGCTATGGCTTTGATGAAGTCGAAGGTATTCACGATCGTACTGATTATGACTTGAGTCAGCACATGAAATTTTCAGGAACGGATTTAAATTATACTGATCCAGTGTCAAGTGAAAAATTTATTCCATGGGTACTCGAAACATCGATGGGAATGGGTAGAATTTTCTTGGCTGTTTTGTCAGAAGCCTATACAGTAGAGCAGCTTGAAAACGGTGAAAGCCGAACATTACTTAAACTAAATCCAGCTTTGGCGCCAGTGCAATATGCAGTATTTCCGCTACTGAAGAATAAACCCGAGCTTGTTGAAAAAGCCCGTGAAGTTTACCAAAGATTAAGCGAGAAATATATTTGTGAATTCGATGACAACGGCAATATTGGTAAGCGTTATCGCCGCCAAGATGAAATAGGAACCCCGTCTTGCATAGTTATAGATTTTGACACCCTTGAAGACGGCACAGTAACTGTTCGTGACCGCGACACGACAAAGCAAGTTAGAGTTTCCATCGAATCTTTAGGCGTCTAAATGAGAGAAATCGAAATCAAGGTCAAGGTAGCTGATAAAGTAACACTTGTTAATCGTTTGAATGAGGTTGGCTTTAACCTAAGCGAGCCCATAAAACAGCACGACATAGTTTACGGTTGGCCTGGAGCAGTTGATAGCGCGAGTGGATCTGTCTGGCTAAGGATTCGTACCGAAAATGATTCTAAAAGTATATTTACTCTTAAAAAGTCTGTCATTGTGCATCTAGACAGCATCGAACATGAGACAGTCGTTGAAGACGCCTCCGAATTAGAGAAAATAATTATTGAAATGGGATACGAACTATACAGTGACCTTACCAAAATCCGGCAAAAAGCCAAGCAGGGGAATATCGAAATTTGTCTCGATGAGCTAGAAGGCTTAGGTAGTTTCATAGAAGCCGAAAAAATAATGGAGCTCGACAGCGATCACGACGAAGTGGTAGCTGAGCTATGGGAACTTTTTAAAAAGCTAGGGCTGTCTACTGATGATGAGGTTCACGAAGGATATGATGTGCTTGAGCGCCGCAGCCGCGGACTTTAGACTTTAGTTAAAACAGTTTATACTTCCAGCATGAAGGGGAGAAACAAAAATGCGAGATTTTGATGCTTTAGCTGGAAGTAAAAGGTTAGGGCCGGTCGCTGGTTTTTATCCAGTGCCTAGCATTGAGAGTCCCGGTGAAACACAACTTTGGGTGCCGGAGGTATTACAGAATTACGAAAGTCGCTGCCTGGCTGCAATTATAAAATCCTCAGGAGTACATTATGATAGGATAATTTCGCTTGCGAGGGGCGGTTTTGCCGTAGGTGCAATTGTAGCTTATTCTAATGGTCATAAGAATTTACATGGCATTCAGACAGATGGATACGATAATGACAACAATGCATACGATGAGCCGGAGCTTATAAATTTACCCGACGTTACAGGTATAGCAGAAGGCGAGAATGTGCTATTAACTGATGAGTTAGTAGATAAAGGCGGTGCTATAAAAGTCACGAAAGAGTGGGCATACGACGTGCTGAGAGCGAGTAGAGTTGATACTGCAGTGATTTATGATAAGGATAAACCTCACAAAGTAAATGTCGACTATTCCGTGAGGTCGGTGCCTGATTTATGGTTAGATCATGAGAGTCAGGCCGACGAAGCCAGGCGAAATCGACGCCTTGAAGAGCTAACACATCTCGATCCGGAAATTATATGGACAATGGGGTGGTTATCTACCCAGCCTGCAGATGTCGATTTTTTGAGAAAATTAATAGATATGTCTCACGGTAGATTCTTGGCGGGATCGGATTTTCATGCAAACGGAAGTTGAAGTAAAGTTTTGTAGGGTAGATTTTGATAATCTACGAGTTAAACTAATTGATTGCGGCGCAAAGCTAGTTAATCCTATGCGCTTAATGCGCCGGGTAATAATCGACAATGAATTCATGCGAACAGGCAAAGACGGATACCTGCGTATTCGTGATGAGGGCGATAAAACTACACTGACTTATAAGCAGTTTGATTCGCTTGAGTTTGGCGGTGCAAAGGAGATCGAAGTGACTGTTTCAGATTATGAAAAAACCGTAGAGCTATTTAGGCAAATCGGACTACAACCTAAAACTTTTCAGGAAACGCGCCGCGAAATGTGGCAGCTAGATAATTGTGAAATCGTTTTAGATGAGTGGCCATGGTTAGATCCGTATATAGAAATAGAAGGCGCAAGCAAGGCAAAAGTTAAGGTGTGCGCTGAGAAACTAGGCTTTGACTGGAACGATGCCGTATTCGGTGATGTGATGGCTGCTTATCGAGTTCAATATCCACAATTGACCAAAAAAGATACCATCGCCCTATTAGAAAGCGCAAAATTTGACGATCCATTACCTGAACTTTTACGATAAATAAAATATAGACACACTTATAAAATCAGAGCATACTACTTTTATAAACAGGGGATAAGCTATGGACGTAGAAATCAATTACTGGGCGGTATTATTGGCAGCAGCATCAAGCATGGTCGTAGGAAGTATTTGGTATTCGAAAAGGGCTTTTGGAACTACTTGGGCAAACTTAGCAAAAATTGATCTAAACAAAAAGATTTCGAATTCTCAGATGGCCTGGTTAATGGGCTCGACCTTTTTGGCTTCGTTAATTACTGCATATGTATTAGCGAACGTAACATTTTTATCTAACATGTATTTTGGCAACAGTTGGCTTGAAGATGCGCTCATGACTGGTTTCTGGCTTTGGCTTGGCTTCACAGCTGCAAGGATATACGTTCACAATGCTTTTGAGGAAAGACGTAAAAAACTTACACTATTAGCACTCGCCAACGAATTAGTTACTATAATGGTAATGGCGCTAATAATAGGACTTTTTGGGATCTAAATGTTTAGACGAATAATAAAACCAATACCGAAAACTAAACCAAAACCAAACTATGCGTTCATAGATAGTCAGAATCTGAATCTAGGTGTGCAGAGGTTTGGCTGGAAACTAGATTGGAAGAAGTTCCGTGAATATCTCAGGACTCAATATAATGTCGAGAAAGCCTACTTATTTATAGGTTATCTGCCCGAGAACGAGGATTTATATAATCAGATGCAGGAAGCAGGGTACTTAGTTATTCTGAAGCCAACTCTAGAAATGTATCAAACCGATGAGCCCAAAACCGAGAAAAAGGAAGACGAAAAGAAACCGGCCACAAAAGGCAACACCGATGCCGACTTAGTGCTGCACGCCATGAAAGAGCTTAACAACTATGATAAAGCGATTATTGTTTCGGGCGACGGGGACTTTTTCTCGCTACTTGAGTATTTGCAAAGCCGCGATAAGCTACTGCATTTACTCGCTCCAAATATGTTTTATTCATCACTACTTAAGCCCTTCGAGAAATATATCGTTCGAATCGACACTTTCAAAAAAGACGTTGTTTACTATACCTCGAGAGGCAAAAAGCATTACTCGAACAAAAACACTTCTAGAGCCAAATAAGCACTAGTGTTATAATTCACATTAAGACATGAAACAAAAAGAACATTATTTTCCGAAAGATTTCTTATGGGGTGGCAGCATTTGCAGCTACCAAGTAGAGGGCGGCAACTTAACGCAGTGGTCGGTTTGGGAGCTCGAAAATGCTAACGAACTTGCAAAAAATGCACACAAATCACTGTCGTGGATACCTGACTGGGATAAGTTTAGCGTTCAGGCCAAAGACCCGACAAACTACATCTCGGGCAAGGGAATTGAGCATTATAAACGGTACAAAGAAGATATTGCTATAGCCAAGTCGCTCAACCACAACGCGCTTAGGTTTGGCATAGAATGGGCGCGGCTTGAGCCTGAAGAAGGAGTCTGGGACAAAAAAGAGTGGGATCATTACAAGGATTATATCAATGAGTTAAAGAGCCAGGGCATTACACCTATGCTCAATATATGGCACTGGACAATGCCGATTTGGTTTACCGAAAAAGGCGGTCTAGAACATAAGAAAAACCTAAAATACTTTGATCGTTTTGTAGCTAAGGTCTGCCAAGAATTTGATTTTGATTTCATAAAAAGAGTGCTGACAATTAATGAGCCTAATGTTTATTCTTCTTTCGGGTATTTGACAGGCGAGTGGGTTCCGAACGTGAAAAGCCCGATTAGGTTTATAAAAGTTTATTGGAATCTGGCTCAAGCTCACAAGCGGGCATATAAGATTATAAAAAAAGCACATCCTAAGGTTCAGGTGGGAGTGGCGCATCAGTTAGCTAATGTTCAGCCTAAGCGGCCACACAACTTGTTAGACTTGGTTGCGACAAAGTGGATGAGATACTTCTGGAACTGGTGGTTTATTAACCGAATTCGGCGACATCAGGATTTTGTAGGTATCAACTATTATTTTACCGACTATTACTCTGTCGGCGAGTATAAGGGCCGCAAAAATATAGAGCTGTTTCATCGAGACAATCCGCTTGTGCCCAAAAATGATCTAGGCTGGTATATGGAGCCAGAAGGCTTATATCAAGTGATTCTACGTGCCTGGTATCATTACAAAAAACCGATTTATATAACTGAGAATGGCGTGGCAGATGCTGATGATAAGCACCGTCAATGGTGGATTGAGGAGACAATGCTAGCAATGGACAGGGCTCTAAGCGAAGGGGTCGACTTACGAGGATACTTCCATTGGAGCTTGCTTGATAACTTCGAATGGAAATACGGTTGGTGGCCACAGTTTGGACTAGTCCATGTCGATCACAAAACCATGAAGCGTACACCTCGCCCAAGCGCAGTTTGGTGGTCCAAGGAAATTAGGCAGATGCAGTCACCGGACAAGTAGGCTTCTTTATGCAACAAGAGCCGACGCCTTCACTAACTTCAAAAGCTTCCTTATACAGATCGGTGAAAGTCGGATTTACTTTTAAAGTAGTTAACGGAACGCTTGAGCTTACGAATGGAACAATAATTTTTAAAAACTCAAGCGGGCAATTACTGGTTTCTGTCCCAGTTAGTGAGATTACCGAGGTATCCACACACCCTACTAGGCTGGGGTTTAAAACTATAAAAGCAAATTATGATTTTATATTTGCAGATGAGAACAAACATACAGCGGTCGGGGCATTGGCAGGTTCACCGCGTAATCTAGTACGCATCGTCACCGATAAAGTTATATCAAACATTGAAAAGGGTATAAATTCAGTCGCTTGGGTCGAGGCTATTAAGTTGGGTAGTCCTGGGGTACCTGTTAAAGACGGCAGAATACAGGACTTAATTCGGTTTGGTGTTACTATGGCAATACTTACGGCATCATTGATGGTGTTTGTTACATTAATAGAGTATATTTTGTAGATTTTCAGTCAAAAAATAATATTGACAAAACGCTAAAGCTTTGCTATTATAAAAATACAATGAAAAAAATCAATATAGACTCACGACAAACTAATCTAGCTAACGGTAGCAGTATAGCTGATCGCACCGCTGCAGTGCTCGGTAAAGATGTCGAGTCAATTAGGCAAAGTCATAAAAATAATTTACATACAGCTGCTAAGGTTGGGATATTATCTGTTTCAACTATTTTGGCGGCTCCGACAGCAGGAAACTTAGTAGATAACGCGTACGAAAATAACGTGACTAAAGTTGTAAATGATATGGATACTCCGGCACAGCAGAATTTACTGGATGGGTGGAAAACAGGTGATAATCCGGCTCAAGCTACAATTGAAATTCCTGTTACTATAGATAAACCGTAACTTAGCATAGCGTAAGAGGCTTACTTAGCTACACCATATGTTGTGGATAAGTCCTGTAAAAAAGTTGTACTGTGGATAACCGCCTAACCAGGGCGGTTTTCTGATAAAAATAGACTTGATTGTGGGTAAGAGTGGGGAGTAGACTAATCTCAGTGGGTAATCGTGGGTAGCCACGAAGAAAACAAAAACTCACTTGCAAGCAAATTTAAAAAAGAATGGCCAATATCGACTACTTCGAACGAAAGCTTGATGACAAGCGGCGACTAAGTTTGCCGACTGAGATTCGAGATGAGTTTCAAAGTGGAGTAGTAGTAACACAAGGCTTTTCCGATTATTTGCACCTTTACCCAAAATCGGTATGGGACGAACTAGTTGAGCCAGCCTTATCCGGGGATATCCTGGACGAGAAGATAGCTGACATGAACGTCAAATTCCGAAGAGGCAAAACAGATTGCCGGATCGATGCAAAGCAAGGTCGATTCACAATAGAGCTACACCTGCTTGATTACGCCAAAATTAAGCGTGACCTAGCAGCAGTACGTGTTGGACGCTATTGGCGGATACTACCAAAATAGTAGTTCCGGGTTAGTTTAGTTTATATATACAGTAAAGGCACATTAACAATCTAGTAGCAAACGATTCAAAATCTTGTGTGCAAAAACACAATGATTCTCCAAACTGTAAACAGACAGGGAAGAGAAGCCCAAGTTCGAATTTATTTCGAACCTGGAGCGATGAGAAACCCAAAATGGGTGTCTCATTACAGCTCGAGGTTAGCGAATCGGCAGTCAACACGTGGTATTAAGGGCAAACACGTAAAACCCCTCGTACATTTCCCAAAAAAACACCTCCCAAAACTCCACCTCACATAAGTCTCTCAATGTTTCAAATGAGACCGGGGCATTACATAGATTTTTTAAATCTAAGAACTTTTAGCTTCGAAAATTCGCATTTGAAACAAACAAAAACAAAAACTTCAAAAAACAAAAAGTTGACTGCTGATTCGGTGACCTTGCAATAAAATAAAAAGCAATATGCCAAAACAAACACAAAAACCAAAACATATACCAGTGCTGCTACAAGAAGTTATCGACGTATTGAACCCGAAGACGGGTGAGAGCTACGTAGACATGACTGCCGGTTACGGAGGTCATGCAGAAAGTATTTTGTCCATCAGCGGCAATTACGGCGATAGTTATCTTGTGGACCGCGATAATAATGCGATTAACACCCTACAGTCAATCTTTGGCGAGTTGGGGATAAATCTCATGAATTGCGATTATTTAGAAGCTAGCAAAAAACTAGCGACGTCAGGACAACGATTCGATATGATTTTGGCCGATGTGGGTATATCGTCACCGCACATTGACAATGCGAGCCGTGGTTTTACGTTCATTGGAGAAAATCCATTGGACATGAGAATGGACCAAACGCAGAAGCTCAACGCTGAAACTATAGTTAATAGCTATAGCGAAGAGGAAATCATCAGTATTCTAAGAAAATACGGTGAAGAGCCCAGAGCACGATTAATCACTAAAATGATTATCGAAAACCGTCCTATCAGTAATACCGCACAGCTCGCGCAAATAGTTGCTAAAGCCTACCCAGGTTATAGTAAGCGTCATCCGGCTACGAGGACTTTCCAGGCCCTTAGAATTGCCGTAAATGACGAGTTAGGTCAGCTAGAGCAGGCATTGCCACTTTGGTTGGATCTACTTTCACCTGGAGGGCGATTGGCCGTCATAAGCTTTCACAGTCTTGAAGATCGCTTGGTTAAGCAGATTTTCAAGGCGAGTGCGGTTGAAGGGTACGACAGCGAATACAAGTCGCTAACTCGGCGGCCAATCACGGCAACTAACGAAGAATTAGTTTTTAACCCGCGGTCGCGTAGTGCAAAACTACGTGCCGTAGAGAAAAATAAAAATAAAGAAAGGGAATAATCATGCCTATCAAGGTCAAAAGTGATTCCCGAAGCTACAAAGTTGTAGTCCGAGTACTATAACAATATGCAGTCCTGCCCAGGTAAGTCAGGGCAGGACTGCCAAAATAAAAATAAATAAAAAAGCGAGAAACATGACATATTCTGCATCGGTGGCTATGAACCGGCAGCGTTATACGAGCCGCAATCACAATAGTGTTAGTTATAGAACAGCCGACAAACGGTTAGGTCCGATAACTAACAGTGTAGTAATCATAATATTAGCCTGTCTGCTTGGCATGCTGTATTTGACTCAGGTTACCCACACAAACTCATTAAGTTATAAGATTGCTGATCTTCAGGAAAGACAATCTTCGCTTAAAACTGAAAGAGAAGAGCTCGAAGTAACTGCAGCCAGGTTGCAGTCGATTGAGTCATTTAAATCCAGTCAGGTTGCTAGCGAGCTGGTCTCAGTTAGTCCGACAGCTGTGGTACAGTAATAACATAAAAAAGCTGATCTTCTAATGTCGTCAAATAGCCCAACACTAGGTTTTAGGGCGCGCACTAATATATTGCAGTGGGCGCTTTTTGCGATTTTTATAATTTTCGGTGTCAGGCTGTTTTATATACAGGTTCTTAAAGGCAGCTATTATAGTCAGCTGGCATTGGCTAATCAGCGTAAACAATATGAAATAACTCCAGAAAGAGGCTCGATCTACGCCGTAGATGGCGGTAAAGTCGTGCCACTCGTACTTAATGAAAAACGCTACAGGCTTGTGGCAGATCCATCACTTATAAAAAAAGTAGATGAAACTGCAGCTGCATTGGCGGAATTCTCCAATCCTGCAGATATTAAGACTCAACTTAATATAAAGACAAGTCGCTACGAAATCTTAGCTAAAAAAATAAGCAAAGATCAGGCCGAAAAAATCCGAGAACTTGAGCTTGCCGGAGTATTTTTAGAGGAAACTCCTCAGCGGGTTTATCCGCAAGGCAGCTTAGCAGCCGGTATCTTAGGGTTTGTCGATGACGATGGAGTAGGAAAATATGGTATCGAACAGGCTCTAGATAAAGAGATGCACGGCGAAAATGGCCAAGTTAAAGCTATCACAGACCATAACGGAGTGCCTCTTCTAGCTAGTGGTGATAATGTGCTTGTGCCCGCCAAAGACGGTACGGACATCGTGCTGTCTGTTGATATAAGTTTGCAAAGGCAAGTCGAAGAAATACTCAAAGCAGGCTTAGAAGCTGCGAAAAGCGCTTCAGGCGGCGTTGTTGTACTTAGAACCAACGGTGAAGTAGCTGCAATGGCTTCTTATCCTACCTACGACCCAGCCAAATATTCTGACCAAAAAGATCCTAACGTATTTATCAACAGCAATGTAGGAACTCCATACGAAGTTGGATCTATCATGAAGCCCTTAACTGTTGCTGCAGCTCTGGATAGTGGATCGGTTACGCCTGATACTAGCTTTTTTGATCCCGGATTTGTACGAGTTGACGATGCTACGGTGACAAACGTAGAAGAAGTCGGTGGATCGGGCGTAAGGAATCTCGAAGCAGTACTAGTATTATCGCTTAACACGGGAGCTACTAAGATGCTTCAGTACATGGGCGGAGGAGATATCAATTCTAAAGCTCGCAATACCTGGCATGATTACATGGTTGACCATTATCAGTTGGGAAAAGTCACCAATATTGAACAGGGCTACGAATCAGAAGGAATAATACCTGATCCAGAAGAGGGTTTCGGACTCAATATAACATTCGCCAACACTGCCTTTGGACAGGGAATGACGGCTACGCCTCTGCAGATGGCTGCTGCTATGGCTAGTGTTGTAAACGGCGGTAATTATTATCAGCCAACTCTAGTGCGTGGTTACAGGCAAGGCGAAGTCATAGAGCCCAAAGAACCAAAATTGGTAAGAAGTAACGTGGTATCTGAACAATTCAGCAAGCTAATAATTTCTTATATGGAATCAGTAGTTGATAGAAACTTAGCCTCAGCTAATAAAAATGGCTACATGGTAGGAGGGAAAACCGGAACGGCGCAGATAGCAAACCCGGCCGGAGGATATTTTGATGATAAATTTAATGGTTCGTACATGGGATTTGTGGGCGGTGATAATCCAGAATATATTATTGTAGTAAGAGTTGACCAGCCGGGGATTGCCGGGTACGCAGGCTCTAAAGCAGCAGCCCCAATATTCTCAAACGTTTCAAATTTACTTATCAACAATTTTAACGTACCTTCTAGAGCTCAGTAATGTTATAATTTAATAAATCTAAAAAGAGAAAAACATGCCTGAATACGTCGTAAATATAAAACCTGAAATACTTATCGAAACGTTGCTTTTTGGATTTTTTGGTTTTGTGCTTTCTATGGTACTAACTCCACTCTATACAACCCTAGCTTACCGATATGAGTGGTGGAAAAAGCCCAGAAGTAACGCCGTTACAGGCGAAAAAGCTACTATGTACAAAAAATTGCATGCAGCAAAACACCTGCGCAACATCCCCACAATGGCTGGTGTAATTTTTGTTGCCAGCACGGCGCTTGTTACAATAAGTGCCAATTTCAGCAGGGAAGAGACGCTACTGCCTCTCGGGGCGATGTTAGGAGCAGCACTTATTGGTCTTTTGGACGACATTCTGAATATAAAGAGCTTTGGTATCGGTATTGCAGGCATGAGAGCCAAAGTTAAATCGCTGCTATTATTTGTGGTCGCTGCATTAGGCGGCTTGTGGTTCTTTGCAAAGCTAGATATAGACACTTTGAACGTTCCTTTCATTGGCGAGTGGCAATTGGGATGGTTGATTGTACCTCTCTTTATTTTTGTGGTTTACGCGACGGCTAATGCAGTCAATATAAGCGACGGACTCGACGGTTTAGCAGGCGGGCTAGCAGTTAACGCTTTTGCTGCTTATGCATTGATAGCCCTTATTGAGCAGCGATATGGAGTTGCAGGCTTCTGCGTTGCACTAGTTGGCGCGCTCCTAAGCTATACCTGGTTCAATATCTATCCTGCGAGATTCTTTATGGGTGACGTAGGGTCTTTTGCGCTCGGTACTGCCTTGGCTGTGGTGGCGTTTTTGACCGATACTGTTTTTATATTGCCGATAATTGGCGGACTTTTCGTACTAGAAGCCGGATCAAGCGCGCTCCAAATCCTCAGTAAAAAGCTTCGGGGCGGTAAAAAGATATTTAAAATAGCACCGATTCATCATCATTTTGAGGCAAGCGGTTGGCCAGAGACTAAGGTAACGATGCGTTTTTGGATTTTGAGTCAGGTTTGTAGCGTTTTGGGTTTGATCATCTATTTTCTCGGCGTGAAAGGCTGATAAAATCATGGCACGTTACATACGTACCAGGAACAGAACAAACTTTGCCGAGTCGAGAGACCGTGCAGCTGGATGGACTAGACCAGGCGAGTCTGAAGCGCACCGTCGCCATAAACCTGATTATCTAATTCCCGCTTTAGCACTATTCTTGATTGTAGTTGGTTTGATTGTCGTTTATGCGATCAGCCCAGGAATTGCCTCTGCTAGGGGAGTAAGTGAACAATCGATAACTTACAGACAGCTTATATCAGCCGGCCTTGGCATATTTGCGTTCATTCTAGTTTCAAAACTACCGCTTTCTTGGTGGCCTAAATTTGAAAAGCCACTTCTGATAGCCGCTGGCGTGACAGCAATTATCGTGAAGCTATTTGGAGAGACGGTGAATGGGGCGCAAAGATGGGTACAAATTGGCGGTTTGTCGTTTCAGGCGGCCGAACTTATAAAACTTGCGCTGCTGGTCTGGTTAGCAGGATTTTTATCGACAAGAGCGATGCGTTATGAACTATCAGACGTTCAGAAAACGCTAAAGCCGCTCGGAATAGCACTAGCCTTAATTGCTGTAGTTGTCGCCGGAGTAGAAAGTGATTTGGGCTCTGCGGGTGTCATGGTTGCGATGATTGGAGCATGTGTTTTCATGGTTGGGATGCCTCTAAAGAAGATTGGCATCATCGGTTTGGCTGTCGGCTTATTCCTGACTTTAGCAATCGTGTCTAGCGGATATCGAAGGGAACGAGTTGCTACTTTTTTGAACCCTACAAAAGATTGTCAGAACGCCGGCTATCAGATATGTGAATCACTGAAAGCGATTGGTTCGGGAGGAGTTTTCGGAAAAGGTTTAGGTAAGAGCGTTCAGGCGTACGGTTATTTACCCGAAGCCAGTAACGACTCTATCTTTGCGATTTTTGCAGAGAAATTCGGATTCTTCGGGGTCAGTGTTTTGATAGGTGTATTCGGCTTATTGTTTGCGCGTATGAAGAGAATTATTGAAAGAACTCAGGATCTATACCAGCGACTGCTTGTCACGGGAGTATTGGCTTGGTTATCGGCGCAGACATTAATTAATATTGGCGCAATGATAGGTTTAATGCCTCTAAAGGGAATCACTCTGCCATTTATAAGTACCGGCGGAACTAGCTTAGTTTTCGTATCAATTGCTTTGGGTATAGTTTTTCAAATCTCTAGAAACACTGCTTACCGAGTCGTTGAAGATAAGCAACAGGAAACACAGTCGAAAACCCGAACTCCTACAATGTTGAGGCGAAGCTGAAATGATATATTTTTTAAGCGGCGGAGGCAGCGGAGGTCATTTAACACCGATTATTGCTGTTGCAGAAGAACTTAGGCGCCGATATCCTGATGCTGAAATACACGCGGTAGTTCACCGCGGCGATAATCTAAATTCCTTAGTTTCGGAAAACAAAGTTTTTAGTAGCGTCCACCCAATTTTTGCAGGTAAGCTGCGTCGATATCATGGCCAGGGTCTCAAAGGTATAGGTGTCCTTGAGTCATTGAAGAATATTCGTGATCTCGGGTACTTAGGCTTAGGCTTTTTTCAAAGCTGCTATTTGATACTTCGATTTCGGCCGAACGCCATACTTATGAGGGGCGGATACATTGGAGTGCCACTAGGTTTTGCAGCGAGACTTTTCAACAGACCCTATATCACACATGATTCAGATGCTTTGGCTAGCTTAGCAAATCGTTTAATAGCTCGTGGTGCTCGGGCGCACGCCGTTTCTGCATCACCTGAACATTATCCGTATCCTAAAGACAAGACTTTCGTAACGGGAATCCCGTTAAAAAACACCTTCAAGCTTGTAGACGCCAGAAGCCAGTCGGCTGCCAAGCAAAAGTTAGGACTCGCAGCTGATGACAAACTAGTACTTATAACAGGCGGAGGTTTAGGGGCTGCAAGATTGAACGAGGCAGCTGCAAAGGCTTTGAACCCCTTACTTCAGTCTGATAAAAGACTGAACATCATACATCTAAGTGGTAAGAGCCAGGTAGATATTGTTAAAACTAGTTACAGTAACCTCGAAAGGGTTCAGGTGTACGGTTTTAGAGAAGACATAGCTGATTTGAGCGCTGCAAGTGATCTGGTTATTACTAGGGCCGGTGCCACGGCCATGGCAGAGTTTGCCGTGCAAGGTAAACCTATGATAATCGTACCAAATCCTATGCTAGCGGGGGGTCATCAAATACATAACGCATTGGCCTATCAGTTAAATGGGGCGGCTGAAATTGTAGAAGAGCAGGAACTTGATCGGAAACTCGGCGCCGCCGTATCTGTTCTATTAGAACACGCCAAAAAAAGAGAAAGCCTCTCGCTGAAGGCAAGAAAAATGTCAGATAACGGTGCAACGGGCAGGGTAGTCGACTTGTTGATTAAAATACAACGAGATAAAAAGTGAAATCTAGTAAAAAAGACAAACCAGCACTAGGCCGTGCACCAATTTTTCGATATTACAGCGGTTCAACGCCAAAATCCGACAAGCCGTTGGAGCGTAAGCCCAAAAGACATACCTTAAATAGAAAATCATTCTTAAGTAATATCAGTCTGCAGTCTGTGCCAATGATCTTACTGGGTATATTCGTCGGCGGAGTTTTCCTGTTTAATTTATACGTGAACGACTACCCGACTATAAAGTACAGCAGTAAAGATACGCTAATTAAAAGTGAAGATCATTACCGAGAAGGCATAATTAAGTCACTTCAGCAATCCGTGACCAATAAAACCAAATTAACTATTAATAGCTCGCGCCTAGAGAATGATATAAAAGCAGAATTTCCTGAAATGACGGTTATAAACTTGTCGATACCATTAATCGGTAATCAACCAGTCATAGGTGTACAATTTGCAAGACCCGTGTTTGTGGTTAAAGCCAGAAACGGCGATTTTATAGTAGGTCAAAACGGCAAAGTGCTCGATAGCACGCGAAGTTTCGGCTCGGAACTAATGACTGTGGTAGATGTTAGCGGAATTGATTACCAATTAGGGCAGCGCGTGTTCATACCTAAGGATATAGAATTTATAGAATATATTGTTAGCGAAGTATCGGCGCAGTCTCTAGAAATTAGTGAATTTACTGTCGGAGTAAGCCCCAGAGACATCGTTATTCGTCTTGACAGCGAACCGTACAAAATCAAATTGAATTTCGAACATGACCCAAGAAGCCAGCTAGGCTCTTTATGGGCAGTTAGGCAGCAGCTTGCTAATGAGCGTAAGACACCGGCAGAGTACATCGACGTCAGGCTTGGTGACAGAGTTTTTGTTAAGTAGTTAGTAGAGAAGGGGCTCGCCCCTCCAAACTTGTCCAGACTAAATCTGGACAGCGTTTTCCACCCCCTAAAGCCAGCGCATTGCACTGGTTCGCTAGCGCTCAATAATTACACTTCTCCACTACCCCTGTGATGTTCGCAAAATGTACGTATAAGTATAAAAAACATATTTTACGTAAAAGGGGAGTCATTGTCAAATTATATACTGTATGTATCTGTAAAAAGGGGAAGCTTAAAACAAAAATGTGAAAAGTCAAATTTTTCACATAGGCTTGTGGAAAACTATATTGCGACATAAATACTACGATTATTGGCGACAGCTTAAATCAATGTGTATAGATTAATATTCAAGTCGTCACAGTAGACGACGCACAGTCTAAAATTCGCGAGTTTACTAAAACCCCTATTCAGGGGATGTGTTCTTATGTAACCTTAAGCTCTTTATATAGAGTCGTAAAATATACATTGTGCGACATTCTGTATAAGTCTCTTCCCACGCCAATTTATGTGGGTTTTTCTGAATGCACTTTCATTCTTTTCATATATATGAATTTCATTTTGTTTTTTTAGTTACCTTGCCTGCTGCTCAAGCTTCCGAAATTTATGTTCTTCATTGAGTTTTCGATATACATTTATTACATTAAATGTTCGCAAAATGTATAGTTTTAAATTCTAGTGCTTATCCTAGGTTCAATATCTACCAAAACAGGCCCTGTACTGGCTTTAAGAAATTGACTTGTTACACTGAGATCAGGTATATGCCAGCCATTAGTTAAGAAGAAATTTCTAGTAGCAGAAGTAAGTTGATCGTTAGCGTGAATATTCCTATGACCGCGGTACGATTGTGATAGCTTAGGTCCGTCAACTATTTCGACCAATGCACCTAAGTCGTAGTCGGCGGGTAAACCAAAAGATTCGAGACTATAGTTATAGTAGTGAGGTCGCAAC
This sequence comes from bacterium, assembly GCA_030854905.1. Taxonomy (GTDB): domain Bacteria; phylum Patescibacteriota; class Saccharimonadia; order Saccharimonadales; family SZUA-47; genus JALYRK01. Next base: position 11,568 of record JALYSF010000004.1, on the reverse strand, counting down.
AATACCCATCTGTGTGCCACGGCTAAACCTCCAATAGCGGATGACATAAAATCTATGCAACGATCAACTTCAGAAAGCACTTCAGGCAAGTCTGTTTTGCCTGTCATATCTAAGTTAAACGCATTTACGCGTCTTAATAGCCACATACCAGGTTTTAAGCGTTTAGCTCGGCTATAAAGAGTAGAATATTGGTCGTCGTGAAAATCTTCGAAAACTTCGAAAGCGTCTATCGTTGGCATGAGTTATTTGTAAAACTATTCAGCTAGGGTGTAGGTTGCTTTGGCGGTACGCTTAAATTGTTTCTTGCCCTGTAAGTTCAACAGAATGGTAGTTTCTTTAACAAAACGTTTTTTAAGTACTCGTTTTACGATTTCGTCTCGGTGTAATGGCTCGCCGGCGTCTTTCATAATCTCTACAATTACATCAGCGACGGTTCCCTGCTTGAATCCCCATTCCTTTAGAGCGTAAATCCCCCGCCCTACCAAGATAAAGCGCTTATCTTTGATAAGTTCGTTGTGAATAGCTTGAGTAGTTACGTCTTTTCGCTTGAACTCACTATCTTTGATAGCGCTAGAAATCTCACTAAAGTGCATATATTTACCGTGTTCGTAAAGAATAACGTAAATTTTATCTCTGATGTTCTTGGGGTTGACCATTGGCCATTTAATAAGTCCCCAGCGGCCATTTAGCGTTGCTAGCTGCTTAGAAACACTAGCTAATGCCTCGACGTTCTTAGAATCGCTATTACCTAGTGCTCCAGCTATTTCTTGGATGCTTACAGGCTTGCCAATTTTCTTGATTGAGGCGATAATTTCGTCGACGTATTTCTTGATAGCTTTATCGGTTTTCTTAGGAGTTATGCTGACTGCACCGTGGTAATTGTCGTTTTCTTCTATGAAAGTAATGTTTGGAGTTAGCTCAGCTAAGAAAGCCATGCGTGACTGTGTTATTTTGTCGTTCTTACCAGTTAGAAGTTCAGCTAGTTTACTGATTCTGGCTGCTTGACCTTTTTCGGCTAGTTCAGCTTTAATGCTGGCCTCGATAAGCTCGCCGTGCGGTAAATCTTCTAGGGCGGCGGCTGCAAGTTTATGGACGGTTGCTTTTTCCAGCTGCCGAACACGCTCACGTGTAATACCTAGTAATTCGCCGATTTGTTCCAAAGTTTCTCTTCGGTCAAACAAACCGTAGCGTCTTGCTATAATCTCTCGTTCTCGTTCTTTTTCTATTGTTGCAAGAACATCGTTTACGATCGACTCTATATCAAAATTGCTTTGCTGGTCAGTCATTATCACCTACTCTATCATTCATTAATATACATAGTAAAACATAAATTTCAGAATGTCAAATATTATTTATTATTTTGTTAATTGCACAATGTAATCGTAGCCAGTGCATCTATGTTTATACCTAATATTGTATCACATAAAAACACGACAATCATGCAAAAATATGCATAGGCTGTGCATAAATTATGATTTTTTGCGACTTTTATACTTACTCTTGGATTTCGCTGGTGCTTTGTCTAGAATCTTTTTAGCTTCTGTCTCTGTTAATTTGCTAGGGTCTATATCTTTAGGAATTTTAGCATTTTTCTTGCCGTCTGAAATGTATGGACCGAATCTGCCTTTTAAAACTTTAATATCTCCGAAATCAGCAATATTCTTCTCGGCTTCGGCTTTTAATTTTTCGGCGTATAGTTGGCGTGCGTCTTCCTCGCTAACACTGTTTGGATCATATGGCGGCTTAAGACTTACGAATAATTTGCCAATCTGGATATATGGTCCGAAGCGGCCTATATTGGCTTTGATATCTTGTCCGTCCTCTGTTTTGC
>JALYSF010000004.1:0-9727 GCA_030854905.1 bacterium | reverse complement strand
GACTAGTCGAGGTAGCTCGAATGCTTTTAGGGCTTCTTCCAGGGTAATTGTTTCTATTCTTTTGCCTTTTGGCATGGGCGCAAAATCCGGTTTGTTGTCATCATCGCCTTCGCCAAGCTGCAGCATTGCGCCGTATCGCCCAAAACGAGCTAGTATAATTTTGCCCGATTTTGGATCTTTGCCGACTTCTCGAGCTTGCGACACCTCAGCACGGGATATCTGATCTGAACCCTCAATCAATTTATGAAAAGGACCGTAAAACTCGTCTAACATTTCGTTGCGGCCTAGTTTTGCTTCGGCTACTTCATCAAACTCTTCTTCTACCCTTGCGGTGAAACCGTAATCAACAATTGGGTTGAAGTAGTCATTCAAAAAGTCACTAACAACCAATCCCGTTGACGTCGGCACTAATTTACCACGGTCGGAGCCTGTTTTTTCTGTTAGTTCTTCTCTATTAACTTGATCATTATCGAGGCTTAAAACGATGACGTTACGCTCCTGACCTTCGCTCTCGCCGCGCGCTGCGTAACCTCTGGCCTGTATGGTATTGATAATAGTGGCGTAGGTGCTAGGTCGGCCTATCCCGAGATCCTCGAGCTTTTTGACTAAGGAACCCTCGCTGTAACGGGCTGGTGGTCTAGCAAATACCTGTTTTGCGTTAGCAGATGTCATTTTCAAAGATTCGCCAGGGTTTAGTTTTGGCAGTAACTCGTCGGCCTTGCCGCCGCCATAAACTCTTAAAAACCCTTCAAATATTACGACTTCACCCTTGGCAACAAGCTGTTCTGGACTGCCGCTAACTGATATTTTAATCTCAGTCTTTTCGAGTTTTGCGGGCGACATCTGACTTGCAAGGGTACGACGTCTAATAAGGTCGTATAGCTTTTGATCATATTCATTGCTACTGGCTTTCTCGAGCGAAATATCAGTTGGACGAATAGCTTCGTGGGCTTCCTGTGCACTGGAGTTCTTGGTTTTGTATTGGCGCACCTGATGATACTGTTCGCCGAACGTTTTTTTGATGTAAGCCTCGGCTTGGGCTATCGCTTGACCGCTCAAACTGGTTGAATCTGTACGCATGTAGGTTATTTTACCTGCTTGATATAGTGTTTGAGCGCTAGTCATGGTTGCCCGGGCGCCGAAACTAAGACGTGAGTTCGCCTCCTGTTGAAGGGTACTTGTAGTAAACGGCGCACTTGGATTGCGAATAGAGGGATTCGTAGAAATATCAGATACTTTGAACTCGGCGGGTATTAGACTCTGAAGGTACTCATTAGCCTCGTTTTCACTGTCGAAGCGACTAGGAAGTTCTGCACTTAGCTCTTCTTTGCCCGTATCAAACAGTACAGTCACCTTAAACTGGCTGCTACTAGCGAATGCGTCTATTTCGCGCTCTCGCTCTACAAGCAGCCTTACGGCCGGACTCTGGACGCGTCCAGCGCTTTTACCGCCGGGGACTTTACGCCAAACGACTGGGCTTAACTCGAAGCCGACTATGCGGTCTAATATTTGGCGAGCCTGCTGAGCGGCAACTAAGTTCATGTCGACTGTGCGTGGAGTTTTGATTGCTGATTCGATTGCGGTTTTGGTAATTTCGTGAAAAACAATCCGTTTGGTGGTTTTAATATCTAATCCTAGAACTTCGCACAGATGCCAGGCTATCGCTTCTCCCTCGCGGTCCTCGTCAGTTGCAAGCCATACTGTTTCAGCTTTTTTGACAGCTGCTTTAAGCTCGGCAATCGTCTTTCTCTTATCGGGGTCTACTTCATAGGTAACTTTGAAGCCATTTTCAATATCGACAGGTTTGGTGCCTTTTTTGGCTTTGACGGGTATAGATCGAATATGACCAACGCTCGACAATACGACAAAATCTTTACCAAGATATTTCTCGATAGTTTTGCCTTTGGCTGGACTCTCCACTATTACTAAATTCTTTGCCATGTTCAGTTGATTGTACCTAATCTGCTTATGTTGTTCCAAATAAAATAGACTCTACTCGAGCCGAAAGCTACATTAGCAGAAGTATGATATTAATTGCAAATAGAATTTATAAAGTAAGATAATGTAATATGAATAACTTTTAAACTGAGCTAAGCGAACCGGTGCTTAGCATCGGCTTTAGGGAGTGGAGAGCCGAATTTGAATTTATTTCAAATCGGCGAGGAGGGGTCGGCCCCTCCTTATAATCGCAGCCACTGGTCGCCGCCCAATGCTCGAATTACGCCTTTAATCTCTAGCATCGACAAGGTTTGCATGTAGTTTTGGGCATTTAGTCCGCTGGCGCTCCTAATAGCCGAACCGTCCTGAATTCCGCCGCTCATTACCTCAAGTAGCAGATGTTCAGCCTCGTTTTCTGGTACGTAATCGGCGGATTGTTCGGTGTCAATTTTTAATTGGTGGAATATGTCCATAACCCCTAATACTGGAGTTGCGCCCTGAGCGATAAGTTTATTTGTGCCGCCGCTAAATCGACTGGTAATATTTCCGGGGACTGCCATGACCGGGATGCCGATTTCAAGGGCGAAATTGGCTGTATGTAGACTGCCTGAACGCTCTGCCGCTTCAGGAATGACTAGCACGTCGCACAAGGCTGCGATAATGCGATTTCTGGCTATAAACTGGTCCTTCCGAGGCAGGTTGTCGCCAGGATACTCACTAATAAGTAAGCCGTTCTCTTCAATTATTTGGCCTAAGTTGTTGTGGGTTCGAGGATAAATTGTGTCAATTCCAGACGGTAATACGGCTATTGTTTGGCCTCCCGACCTCACGCATACCTGGTGACTTAGGCCGTCTGTGCCAAGAGCCAACCCACTAATTATTACCACTCCTCGGCGCACTAGTTGTTCTACAAGATCATTAACCACGCCGGCGCCATAAGACGTAGGAAGTCTTGTCCCAACGATGCCCACTGTAGGTTTTTGCAGTAAATCATTAATATCTAATGCTCCCCTACCGTACAGGGTTTTAGGTGGGTAATGGAGTTTAGAGAGCTTCTGCTCTAGCAGTCCGTTAATAATAATTTGCTTAGACTTCATGTTGTAAACTTGGCAATTATATTAATAAGTATTGACATAGAGACATAATTTTGCTAAAATAGCAACTCGTAGGCCCTGTTTTGGGGTTTTATGCACCTTTATCAAATTTATTGTATCATTGATTAATTTCACTGATACAAAAAATATTAGATTGTTTTAGAACGTGCCAGAACTATCGTTGTTACCCTCCACGTTACTCTAGCGCCGTTCATCTAAATTGAGGTGAACAATATGCGTTCTAAAACATCCTAATCCCTTTAACCCCGCACCCCTCCCTCGTTTTTATTTGAGTGTGAGCGTTTGGTAGCGGTCGACCTATGAGTGGGCCTACTTGAACAAGTTGAGAGACTGTTTGAATAGGAGGCCTTCAAGGTGGGTTGAAGGGTGTAATGAGCCTCTTGCGGTGCCCACCCCCTCAAGAGGCTCTTTATATTTAAGCGGCGCCCAGTCGCCTCTGGAGACCCCAGAACTTTCATACTTCAAACAAGTTCGAAATCTGAAAGATTCTCTTGCGAAATGCTGCAAGCATTTCTCACCCTCTAGAGGTTCATTTTGTGTAGAACGGTGCCCACTCACGAATATTTTTCTGAGGAAAAATTTCGCGAGCCCGCCTCAGCGCCGTCGCGCTTGCGGCCTTGCGTCGTGCCACTGGCACGCCTCACCCTCCAGAGGTTAATTTTGGTTAAATGCAGCACCTTTTCCGAAATTTACAGTGGACAGAAGATTAATTTGATAACATATGTGGAGTTATATGAATAGAACTGAAGCGGATCATAACCTATTTATACCTAAGAGCGAGGTAGTTATTCCTCATGCCTCCGAACCTGAAGTCGTTCTTGAAATTATTAGAGATAGTAAGCCAATTGTATATCCTTACAGTAAAAGCTTGCTCAAAATACTTGCATTAAATGTAGTGGTTGTGCCCTCGCTTGTCCAAGACGAAGATGGTCAGACATGGAGATATTTTTGTGACTTTGTAGCGAAAGATAGATCATCCTACGAACACGGTCTCATGCGGCTTGGGGGTATAACGGGAGATAAAGATGGGATAATCGTTCGACCGGACAGAGATATTATGATGACAATAGGCGCTAAGAACCCAGATACAGCAGAAGTCTCCGTGTGGTCTGGGATAGCGACATTCGACCCTACAGCTGAGCTGCCTGATATGAATCGTACAGACGTGTTTAATGTTAGTATTGCGCCCGAAAAGGTGTACTGGGATTATCATAGAAAACTTTACGCTCTTTAAGTGCACGTACCGAAGACTAAATGATGAGGATTGAAATATAGCGCTGGATGTGCTATAATATTAAGATTATGCCACCACGACCTGACGAAGAAGAGTCTTTTGGGCCCGCACATGATTCGCGGGAGTTTCGTCGTGGCGGAGTGGTTTTGCCGCTAGCTAAACTGGCCGTCGCTCCGATAGATAGGATTGAATCAGTCCTAGATCTTGAAGTAAGCAGGGCTGACGGTCTACCCGGAAGATCAAAAGCAACAACTCAAATCCTTGCCACAGCAATTGGAGAAATTTTTGGAGTAGAAGAGCCTGTATCTGCTGAAGAGGCTGGAGTTTATGTTGAACGAATTCCCCACGTAATCATTAAACGTAGTGCGAGAGCGCGCGCAGAAGTAGGGTCCGAAAGACTTGCAGACGGATCCCTGTCCCCTGAGGAACCCAAAGTAGCCGAACTTAAACCTATAGAAAAGTCAAACAACAACGAGGAACCTGACCATTCTACTTTCTTAGCCGAGCTACACAACGGCGCATTAACAGAAATTGATTTGAGCTCTGAGCGGGTCTGTAATTTCACGGCCGTTAGAATCAGAAATGCCGCTTTGGGCATGCTGGGTGGTAGTCCTGAGAAAGGTGGTACTACAACTGATGTCTCGAGGACACATAATATGTGGTCTGAAGCTGAAGTGCTTTCTGATAACACTTTTGGTGTTGAGGGCACACGATATAGCCATAGTTTGCTTCGTCATGCTTGGTTTTCGAGATTTGGGTTTAATGGTGCTAGGTTTGCTATTTGGGCCGATTCCGACACTAGTAAAAAACCTAAATTATTCAGAAAAGCCGGCAGAAAGACTACAAGCGAGCAGATAGATGAAGGGCCTATACATTTTGGTTTTGTGGTAGATGCAGATGATATCCACCAAAGAATATTTGTTCCAATATTTAAGAGCATTAAAACAGTTAACGAATGTAACGTTGTGCTGCCAAACGGTCTTGAAGCTGTTGGTGAAGAGTACAATCGCCCCGAAGCTCTGCAGGCGTTGATGGATTTTATGCAGCTTGTTCAGACCCCTATGCTCGAGCCTCCAAAAGGAGCTACAACTTATCTGAAACGCGATGATAATACGCTTATTAAACAAGCGCGCCCTATGTATACAGACGAGTATCGTTTATCCGAACAATTTACCGGACAGTCTAAACAGCATGAAGACGAATTACGACGACAGATTAAGTCAGCCAGCGTTCATAGAGTCATGCGGAGTATTGCATTAAATGAGCCATCATACGCGCCTATCCAGAGCTTGGTCGAAAGACTGCATGGAATAGACTACCAAACCCCGGCAGCAGAACGTAATCTGAATTCTCTGCTTTCAGAAGATACTATGACCGAGGGCACTAGGCTAACTGTTAAGCTGAATAATAATGACGGTTCGTTTACCGTAAGAGTAGTTCAAGTAGTATTTGAAACCGAAACGGTCGAACGGCCAATGGCCGGAGTACGGCAGGCCGTAAACACAATTATTGGGTACAGCCAAAACTGGTTTGATCGGGACAGTAGAAAACAGTGGAGAGTCATGAGCGGTTTGCCAGAATCAGAGTACGGCAATGCTGCTGTGAGAAGTTTAGATTTCGTCTTAAGCCTTGACCAACTTGGAGGTATGACTGTAGAAAAACCTGTCGGTGCAAATCCAGATCAGCTAGAACGAGCCGACGACAAAGATATTGCAATGCTTTATTCGTTATTTTCAAGTCTACTAGATAAAAAGCATTCAAAATAGCTATCATTAGAGGATTATAAATCCAACTTATTTAGAAGAGTTTTCGGGTTTCGATTGGCAGCGTGTGGTTGGCCGTGAGTTCGTCTAAAATATTGCAGGACTCATTAATTATTTGCTTTAAGCTGGCTTGTTCTACTTTACTGAATTTGCCTAGTACGAAGTCGGCGCTATCAATTTGGGCTGGATGTTTTGGGCCAATTCCGATACGGATACGGCCGAAGTCCTCGCCTAGGTTTTGCGCTATCGACTTTATGCCATTATGCCCTGCGCTGCCACCACCGATCTTGGTCTTAATAACTCCTAAGTCAATATCTAGTTCGTCATGCACAACGAAAGTCTCCGGGTTATATACGCGGTAAAAATGCTGTACGGCTTGTGCGGCATTTCCACTCAAATTCATAAGTGTAGTTGGTTTAATAATTATGATTCTCGTAGAGCCGATAATCCCACTGGCTATATGACACTGTAAATCTTTTTTATTGACCCAGCCAAAATCATGGTTAGCGGCAAAAGCGTCCGCTACCTCGAAACCAATATTATGTCGAGTGCCGTCGTATTCATTACCGATGTTTCCGAGGCCAATAATCAGTAAGGTTTTCTGACCGCCAATGCTATACAGTGGCTTGCTGTCTGCCGGTACTGTTTTCTTAAGAAATAATCCCATGCTTTAAGTATTGATTATAGCCCTATAACTATCAAGTTTGTCTAAGATTTGCCGTAGCGATTTTTGCTCTACTATGAGCTAAGCGAACCGGTGCGTTGCGCCGGCTTTAGGGGGAGGAAAGCGCAGCTTAAATTTATTTTAAGCAAGCTTGGAGGGGCGAGACCCTCCTTTTTTTTTAGGAAGCTGCTCGGGGCGCAGGCGCTTTTTCCAGTCAATGCCGTCTTTTGCAGGCTTTTCCTTGCCGGTGTTTTCGATAAACCAAAGCTGGATAGGCGTGCCGATATAATCGTACGCTTCACGAAGTTTTTTCTCGAGGTATCGGCGATAGCTCCAGTGAACGAACCGCGTGTCTTTACCGAATATCTTGAAAGCCGGTATAAGATTATCAGATTCCTGTGTCATATATCTAAGTTTCGGTTGGCGATTCTTAAGCCCAGCTGGCGGATGCTTATCGATTTGTTTCTCGAGCCAACGGTTTAATTCGCCAGTTGTTATCTTGCGCGCTCGGCGTTCCATTATCTCTAAAATCAAATCAAAAATCTTATTAGTGTTCTGGCCGGTAATACTGCTGGTAAAAATGAGTGGAGCCCAAGGTACAAAATCAAAGTCATGAGCTATCTGCGGGCTCATATGGTCGTGGGTGTATGAATCTTTTTCTACTGCGTCCCACTTGCTCACAACCAATATCATGCCCTTACCGGCTTCTTTTATCATGCCAGCTAGCTTTTGATCTAGCGCGACACTCGGTTCATTGGCGTCTATGAGCAACAGACAGACGTCTGACTGTTCTATTGCGGACAAAGCGCGCAAGACACTAAAATGTTCGACGCCACGCTCTATGCGACCGCTACGACGAATTCCAGCCGTATCAAGTAGCTCTATTTCGCGTTCATGATACTTGATAACCGTACGGTTGATATCGCGGGTTGTGCCCGCCCTGTCTGCTACTACAGCTTGCTGCTTTTTAGCTAATGTATTGAACAGGCTTGATTTGCCGACATTAGGTCGTCCCAGAAGTGCTAAATGGATGCGGTCAGATTCTTCCCTTATCGCAGCTTTTGGTAGCAGTTCATCCAGGGCCTCTTCAAGTTCGCCAAAGCCTGTGCGGTGAATAGCGCTCGTGGCGATAATATGCTTTATGCCCAGACGTTCGAAGCCTTCTAGAGCCTCTTTAAGGTGACGACCTGCTTTGTCAGACTTATTTACGAGTAAAATCACGGGCTTGCGGCTTTTAAGCGCTAATTTGGCAACTCGTCGGTCCTCGTCGGTAATCTGGGTATTTGTTTCGGCTACGACCAATATTATATCGGCACTATCCGCAGCCTGAATAATCTGTTCCTGAATCGACAGCTCGAACTCATCGACGGCCTGTTTTAGTCCGGCAGTGTCAACCAGCCAAAAATCATTTCCTTCGCCAAGCGATGCTTTGCCATAGATGCTATCGCGGGTGGTCCCAGCTTCGTCGGCAACAATAGCCTCTCGCCTGCCAAGCATAGCGTTGAACAAGCTCGATTTGCCGACATTAGCACGGCCAACAATAGCTACGATTGGAATTTTACTACTCATTTATATATATTCTAACAGAGGTGAATGCATTTGTAAAATCAAATTTTTTATTGCAAAGATATCAAATACAGTGCTTTAGTTTACCGGGACTTAATTCATCTAAATCGAATTCTCCAAAGCTTACCCGGTGTAGTCGTTTAACCCGGTAGTTTAATGCTTCAAATGTTCGCCGAATCTGGCGGTTGCGTCCTTCCTCAAGAATTACTTTGTAGGTATTCTTGCCTGTAGCCTCAATCATAAACTGAGAAAGACGCTCGTCGCCGATGTCGACGCCCGGATTAAATATTAAATCTATTTCTGAATCGCTGAAGGATTTATTGAGAGTGACTTCATATATTTTCTTGTGCCCAAAGCTAGGATGGGAAAGTTTCTGCTGTAAAGTGCCGTCGTTAGTAAGAAGCAAAAGTCCTGAGGAGTCTTTATCTAGTCGCCCGACGGGGTTTAGCTCTTTTAGAACCGCGGGCAAAAGCTCATAAATTGATTTAGCCCCCTGCCCGTCCCGACTACATATGTAACCGGCTGGCTTATTAAGCATCCACAGCTCGGGTTTGCTTACAATCGGGATAATTGTTAAACCATTTAACTTTACGATGTTTGAGTCGCTTACATTACTTCCTAATTCCGCTAACTCATTATTGATATGAACATTGCCGTTAATAACGGCATCGTCTGCTTTTCGCCGCGACAAATCGGTGTTTTGTGCCAGCCATTTATTTATTCTCATCATTGTTCCAGTGGAAGAGCAGCCGGAGCGAGCTGGCTTTGCCAGTCGCACCGCGCGATGAGAAACCCTTCCCAGGGTGTCTAATGGTAAGCCACTTATTAATTCTCATATTTATATATTAGCAATATTTGAGCCGAACCCGACAGTGACTAGCTCAAATATTATAGAATGTGACCATAATTACAATTTTAGATTTGCTATTCTACAGCGCTAATGTTGTCGGGTCGATAGTCTGACCGGCTTGAGTTGGAGGAGGTGCTGGCTTTTCCAGAGGTTCGTCGCCTGGTTGAGTACTCGGCGTGTTAACTATTTGCTGCGCAGCACCCAAATCATCTTCAACTTTGGCAAGAGCCTCTAGATCTACCGGAGGCTTGGTCAAATCATTTAAAGGTTGGATTACTTTGTATCCACTCTTAGGCGTTGATGAGCTAGTAGTTTTTTCGTCTTTTTCGGCGTCAGGAGCTGCCACCTGAGTTGTTTGGTGCGTAGAAATGGATTGTACGGGTTCTGTAGCTGCCGCTGAAGGGTCTACTTCAGATTGAGAATTAGGAGGGGTTAGTATCTCTGGTGTTTCTGTCGCAGGTTCTGCAGGCAACGATACGGGGTTAGCTTGTTCGTTTACTTCGGCCTTTGTAGACAGGAACGATTCGATTGAGTCGGCAATTTTGGAAGCTTCATCAACCTCAGCTGGCGGTATTGCAGGAGACGCTTGAATAACTG
>JALYSF010000060.1 GCA_030854905.1 bacterium | reverse complement strand
TCAAAATCGTATATCCCTAATTGTGTTTTCTTTAATAATCTACGATGACTTATCTTCTTTCAATTAGCCTATCATCTAAGCTAATCTACTACAGCCCTAAAAACAATATTTCTTTCTGTGTTCGTTCACGAACTGAGCTAGATTTAGTTCTTCCGTAGGGTATAAATACAGTAATTTTGCTGTATTTATAGAGAAATAATTATGAAATTTATTTCAAATCTCAAAAAAGTTACATCCTATTTGTTAACGGCCGGTTTGACAGTAGGGATGGTTAATTTTGTTCATGCTCAGACCACCGGATCCGGTGGTTCAAATAATGCGGGTAGTAGCATGAGTACTGGGTCATCAGGTGCGAACGCTTCATCAGGGGCGGCAGGCGGATCTCCTACTCAAGGGCAAGGATCCGGCGGCTCGTCAGGTTCAACCTCAACCAGTCCCGGTTCGTCAGGAAGTAGTTCCGGGGCGGCAGCCGGCGGTAGTTCAGGCGGGACATCAGGTGGCAGTTCAGCCGGAAGCCAAACCTAACCCGAGTGAGCCTATGTCCCTCGTCTGGGATGAAGCGGTAGGAGAATACAATAGCCGTTCTATGGTGAATCAGTATGTGTTGCGAGGAGGGTCATGCGCTACTCCGGTGACACATATACGCTCAAGCTTTCGCAATTTTCTGCCAGCTAAAACAAGCTGGCAATTTTCCGGCATCCGACTAGCGCGTGATGTAGAGATTGAGGCCTAAATTCTCATTCAGTCGGTTGCGAGTTTACGATGAGCCAGATATGGCCGTTGGCAACGTCGAAATGTTGCTTCGGTGCTAAGTACTCGGATAATAGGCCTCATTTTTAGATAAGAATTCCTTCTAACGGACATTTTCTATATTGCTCCAGCTACGTTCTTACTCATAGGGTAATAATTATCCTCTGAAGATAAAAATAGAGCCCAGCAGCAAAAATTGAACTAAGAAGTAGCCTCATCTCTGATGCCTTTTTTTCAGAATTGGTACGAAATGTATTAAATGGCGATATGTAGGTTAGCTTACTAACAGACTCTTTTATTTCTATTAATCAGTTTACCTTATCTTTAGATGGAGTTTTTTTATGAATATAAAATTATTAATTTTAATCGGATTTTTATTTACTTTAATTCAATAGTTCATGCAGCACTGATTTAGAAGATAATGAAAATTGTTTAACAATCGTTAAACCTCGCATACCATTAACCTAGGAGTTGTTTCATAATACTATGGCTCAAAAAAATATTAGAGAGGGAGGCACAATGGAAACTGTAGATAAAGTATCTAACTTAGCGCATGACGCTGTCGACAAGGCCACCGATGTAACTCACGAGACTGCAGAGAAGTTTGTTGAAAAAGGAGATCAGCTAAATCCTTTAGCTCATGAAGCTATAGATAAGGCTGCCAGAGCAACCAATCAGGCTGCAGAAAGACTTGTTGAAAAAGGAGATCAACTAAGAAATGCCGAACAACGATTAATGCACGAATGCTCTGTCTATATTCGTGATAATCCAATCACCTCGGTAGGTATTGCGATGGGAGTCGGTTTTATACTCAGTAGACTACTGAACAACCGTTAGAGGTATGGATTCAGGCGCGACAAAAAATAGGGTAGACGGGCAGACTGCTCCTATTACCGGTGCGGAGCAAGATTCGACTGTAAGTGATGAGGTGCAGTTGTTATGGCGGAAGTTGCGTGAGCTCAATCACATGCACTTTCGATTGGCCGCGCTGGAAGCGCAGCAAGCAGGCAATAGCTTGGTAGTCATGATAGGCGCAGGAATAATGGCCGCCATTTTGCTCAGCGCTGTATGGCTAGGTCTTTTAGCTGCCGCAATCCTTGCGCATAGCCAATATGGAATTTTAACTGACGATATTTTATTAATACTGCTTACTGTCGCTTTAAATATAGTTCTGGTGTTAATTTTAGGGAACATCCTACTTAGCAAAGGTTATCATTTAACATTTCCGGCAACACTTCGCAGGCTTAAATTCATGTTCTCTGCCTCCCACAATAAGAAGAATGAGTAATAATGGACTCAACTTTAAACGAAAGCGCTTCGAAATCCTTAACAGTTCAAATTAGAGAGGCTGAGTTGCAGGTTTTGGAACATCAACGAATAGTCAGTATTTGTGCTGATACCCTCATTCAAAAGGCCAGGCAACAAATGATTGCTCCGGCCAACTTGTTGTTGGCAGGTGGTATCGGCTTTATTCTCAGCGAACTCACTAAAAATAAACCGCGCGATTCTTATAGTACGAGCACTTCCCATACGTCGCTTGCTGACATGACTTCAGATCTGAGCAGGCATTTTACAACGGCATTGAATTATCTGAATTCAATCAATTCGCTTTACACAACGTTCCGTACATCCATGAGAAAAACGGAAACTTAAGATGTGATGAACGAAACATTGGATGTTGCTATTATCGGAGCAGGAACTGCTGGTCTGGCTGCGCTACGTGAAGTAAGAAAGTACACACAACGTTTCGTAATCATCAATGACGCTCCCTGGGGCACTCACTGTTTGCGCGCGCGGGGGTTGCATGCCATCCAAGGCACTGATCGAAGCGGCCAATGCCTTTCATCATCGCGAAACTTTTGCGGAATTTGGTATTGAGGGGGCCGATTCTCTCGGATGGGATATGGCCTCGGTTCTTCGCCATGGACGTTGACTATGCGATGATTTTGTCGTTGGTACCATAAAAGCTACTCAAGATCTGGATGGTGAGTCATTTAGAATTGGAATTGAATATCAATGATGGGAAAATAATTTAAGACCCAGTATTAAATTATTGTGAATTAAGTAATATATTTGATAAGCGGATTTTGACTGAGCATGAGTCGAGTGTTCAATTATAAAATCCGTCAGGTCAAAGCGTGCTGGTTACACGATTTGACCGTGCTTACTTACTTACAAATTCTCAACTTTCAT
>JALYSF010000059.1 GCA_030854905.1 bacterium | reverse complement strand
GTTTTAGCGTGTCCGCTGGCAGCATTATTGGACGGATTGATGCCGATAGTGTGCTCGACCAAAATTGGGTAAAAAAAGTTACAGAGCACTTTGATAAAGACAATCAGCTTTACGGGCTTACCGGCATAGGCCTCAGCGCGCTGGTGCCGTTTTACTCTAAGCCAAAGACCACCTTATGGACGAGAGTCTACTACTGGATGGTTAGAGCTTCGTTTCGTACTGCGACGATGTGGGGCGCTACAATGGCTGTTAGGCGTCAGGCTTGGCAAATAGTCGAGAAAGAGCTAAATAGTAACGATCAAACAGTCCATGAAGATCAAGATTTTTCACTCTGCATGGCTTACCACGGTCTTAAAATTCGTGAGTTTAACGACGTGAAGATTATTATTAACGGGCAAACGTATAGGTTCTTGCCTAAGTTTTGGCGGTATGCCAAAATGCAGCGTTATACACTTCGTTTGCACAAAAAACGCGGTACATTTAGAAGTAGACGCTTCCCGAGATTAAGCTTAGGACAAATATTACCAGGGTTATTAATTGCTTTGCCGGCTTCGGTTTATTTGATGATTTTCGGGGTACTTCTGCCTTATCCAATTGATTTGTTTATGATTAAGTTTAAGGGTTCGAGTAAATGGCTCGGAAACTCTAGTAACTAGGGTACTAATTGTCCTTCTGGATAAATAGTTTGAGGATTTCGATTATCTTCATCTACATTACAGCCTGACCATAGACCTTTGTTATTTTGTCTAGCGCTTTTTTCGGCTGCTGCAAATTTATCCATTTTATCAAACGGAAAACCCAAGTAAGCGAAGCCGTAACCTTGTTCTATCAAACTTAAATTCACTAATGTGTTGTCGTTGGTATAAACATAGCGCAGAAGCCTTTGGTACCTATCCCTGTTTGTGCCCTGACTGTCGGCTTCTAGCCGTACGCTTTTACCCTCTAGCAAGGTTTTGGTGTATGTCGACGCGGCTTCACCGAAACACTGAACTGGCAGTTCCGGATGATGAGTTTCGGGCGTATCCACTCCAACGAGGCGGATCCTTTCTTCTATGCCGTTCATATCAATTACAATTGTGTCGCCGTCGGCTACACTCAAAACTTTGTAGTATCCGACAGGAATGGGCTCTTCGACAAATGGGTTGTTTAAACTCGGCCATTGAATAGACTTTATGGGCTCGAATCTCCAAGCAAAAAATATACTTATAGCAAGTATTGCAAACAGTAAATAAAATATCCAAAAGGCTCTTTTATTGGGAGCATTTTGCTGAGACTTGAGATTCATAGCGCACTAATAAATTCAGTAATGCTCTGCTCGTTAACGACGCGGCCGTCGATGGCTAGATAGGGCTCGGTTGAGTCGGGTTCTTCAAAAACCTCAACTATACGATCAAACATTTGTTCGGGCGATTCGTGCGCGGGAATCAGGTCGTGCTGAGGTTCTTGATGAACTCTTCGCTTACGAGCAAGTTCACTGGGAGTTTGCACCCAGACCAGCACACACTTTGCGCCAACGCTTTCTGCCATATCGTATTTCTCTTGTCTGTGTACTTTACGGTTAAGATTAGCGTCGTAAACTACCGAATAGCCGTTGTTTAGGTAGTGCTCAACCTGTGTGTTAATTTGCATGTATAAGTTGTCATGTTCGGGCTGACTGAAGTCAGAATTAGGATAAATATCTCGCCTGATCTCGTCAGAAGAAACATGTATGGCATTTAATCTATCGGCGAGTAATCTGGCTGTTGTTGTTTTGCCTGCGCCAGGCAGGCCTAGCATCAAAAATAAGTAAGGCTTATCTTCCACGGCTGCGAACTTTATGGATGTCTTTGTCGATAAGGTATGCCATTGCTGGCACTAAAACTAATCCGCACATTATCCAGAATATTTTAAACCAGCCTGGATCTAGGTGATTCCCTAGCCTTAAAGCATGGACAAAAATAAGAATCATTCCTACTGCTTGCGAAATACTTATAATATGCGTATTGTTTTTCACAAAATCTCTATCCTTTAGTCGTTTGAATACTTCGTAGCTTAAAAAGATAAGTAAAGCTAATGTACCGAATAGATACGAAATTTTTTGCGCCTCGCCGACATAGTTTATGACGCTTCCAGGCGGCAATCCCTCACCTATACTAAATAGCTTATACGTGATAAGTGAAGGGTGGAGCAATATCAGTACTAACACTGCCCAGCTCGTATACTTACTGTAAAGAACATTTCGCTCTAGCCCATAGTGTTGCCGAACGCTGCCGGTAATGTAATGAGTCCACATCAAAAGCCAAGCCCATAAACCTAGTAGTGGAAAGATGCTGAATATACTCAAACTTCCCCGAGACAAGCCGCCATTTTGTAGCCATGCAATAAATGGCACAGTAAAAGCCATAATAACTAAACCCCAGCACAACTGAATAAAGCGATTTTGAGTCATTTGTCTCCTTCTATGATAATAGTTTACTCTAGTTTGGATTGAATTAATGAATTATTTAGCTTCGGTGTCGCATAGCGCCCCACAGGGCGCTCTATTGCGCCTTCATTTCTTGAATTGGCAAGAAACGAGGCAAAGAACCAACCCGCGTTTCCCTCACTTGATGCATCTACTGTCAAAAATAAGTTCTCCTGCAGAATGGTGAATTGGTATCAAGCCACTGGCTTGCTACTCAATTCATGCCAAGGCTTCGGAGCCCTAGGACACTTATTTTTGACAATATCTGCCCGGGTTCGCTCAGAGCGGGGCTTAGCTTCATAGAGCACTTAGCTATTAGTTATTAGCTTCTAGTAACTAAAGACTAATAGCTACAGTCTAATAGCTACTAGCTAGTCCATTGGGTCTGGGCATCTAAAGCTTGTTCCTAATTAGCGAATGCCAATAATACAACTAAAGCGAGGCGCTAAAGTCTTGAGGTATTTAAATAAAAATTAGACAGACCGAAAGGCCGACCAAAGGGAGTCC
>JALYSF010000058.1:2034-3017 GCA_030854905.1 bacterium | reverse complement strand
AGAGTGAGGGAGTGTCTGAGGACAATTCATATTGTCCGAGTTGCCCGAGCATTGTGCGCTTTGACAGCGAGATAGTAATACGAAGGGTTGGCCCAGGAGTTTTGGTTACTTTTTGCGGACAAAAAGTAGAATATGATTCGGATGGAATTGAAATTATTCTTCTAAAATCGAGCAGTAACAACCAAATCATGCGCCATATTATATAACCCCGCCGGCGTAATAGGACTGCTCTTGGCTATATAGCTAATAGTAAAATTAGTCTGGCCCGTTGCTTGGTTACCTAGAGTACCCGCACTGCGAGCAATGATGTCACCTTTGTTGTACTTAAACTGATCGGCAGTCCCATATCCAGTCTCAACCACTCCGTCAGCAAAGGTATTGTCTGGAATATTCGCTGAATTTGCGCCAATATTTGGACTAGCATTATCTACAAGGTTCATCCCAAATTCCTCAACATTAGCGCTGCCGCTCGGGGCACCCAAAACCGTTTTGGCGTTGAGGACTCTACCTGACTCACTGGTCGGAGGGTCGCTTAGTGTAGTTACAACGTAAGCATCAGATAAGTAAGTCCTTACATAGAACGAGCAGTTGCAGTCACCACTTTGAGCTGCGCCGCTTGAATAGGCATTTGGGTCAAGAATACCCAAGTTCACTGATGCATTCGACACCCAAAATTCTAGATATATCTCGTTTGGAGTTATAAAACCGCCGGTCGAATCATAATTGGCACTACTGCTGTCGCCGACTCCGAGTATACCGGCCGCTCCTTGGGCGCTATAGCTAGCCGAATTGGTATCTACTTCACCACCTGAGCCAAATACAGCTTCGTCCACACTATAGCTATTCGAAGAGTACGTCTGTGCCGATGCTAATGCAGGCATAAATGCCAAAAGCATCATCATCGTTACTAGATTTAGTAGCCTAAAAAACTTTTTTGACATATTGGTTTTACTCTTAATCTAACAATACTATAGCACAAGCAT
>JALYSF010000058.1:0-2024 GCA_030854905.1 bacterium | reverse complement strand
CATGTTTAAAACTATCTTGTTATAAAGGTCGATACTATTGAGTCTATCTTATTGGATGTTGGGTAAGCCGTAACATCGTCATAAATAATTGTATAGTTTTGAGTATCACCACCCGGCCTCTTAATCGGTATCGTCGCCGTTCCGCCAATAGCCCCCACCAATACACGATAAGTATTACTACCAACGTTACAATTAAAACTGACTTGAAGATATTTGGTTTGCTGGGGTTCGTTAAGTGCTTTATTGGGCGCTCCAGCCCGGCAATGCTCGGATACGCCTAAGGCGCTGCTTAGGCTGCCGTTATTCTGAACTTCTACAGGGTAAATGCGCGTGCCGATAACCTCATTTGCCGGTGGCTCACCGACGTATATTATCATTTGGTGTTGGACAAGCGGCCCGTTTTTTGACTTGTAGACAAACTTGGTCGGCGTGTTGGATTCGGGCACTTCTACCCAAGATTTGTCGGCTTGAAATTGATAATAAGGCGTAGAAAAAAGAGACGTAGTAGCTGATTCAACAGCAGAAACAGTAGCAATGCTCTCAGGCTGCTCGTTGTCGATCGCGCTTCTTATACGATCAAATATGATAAAACCAGCTAGAAGCAGTACAAATCCGATGGCGATCAGAGCCATCAGCTTGGTTCTTCGAGCATGAGTTCTTTTGTTGTGATAACTTGTTTGGTATTCGTATCTCGACACGTTGCTGGCACTCCTTTGGCTGAGAAAGACTCAACATTTCCGCAGCAATTACTACCATATTATTGCATTAGTGGACTTCGCCTGCAAATCGTTTATGTTTAATGGATTATGTAGTATGATACTAACTGAAAATAGCTTGGTGGGAACATAACAGCAAAATGGAAGAAAAAAAGCCAGAAGAATCAGAGTCACTAGAGACTACCGATAATAGTCTTGAGACGCCTGAAACCGGATCTACTAGTGACGCATCAGGTGCTGTAGAAAATGCTTACGTTCCGCCGAAAAAAAGCGGCAATGAGAAAATACGCAGTTTCATCAGCAACATGAATGTCTATGTAGTAATATTTATATTCCTACTACTGGTCGCAGGAGTTATTACTTTAATAGCTTATTTGCAGGCAAACAAAGAAAGCAAAAAAGCAAACACACAGATATCGGAACTTACGCCTGCAGCTCTAGAAGATTTGTCTGGCGATGAAATAAAAGTTGGTGACCCAAAATCTCTTCTTTCTGTTGAGTCTAACGCAGTTTTTAGCGGCGCAGTATTGGTGAGGGGCTCACTCGATGTAGCCGGCGCCATTAAAGTTGGAGGAGCGTTAAGCTTGCCTGGTATAACTGTTTCTGGTACTAGCCAGTTTGACCAAGTTCAGCTAAACACCCTTAGCGTCTCAGGAAGTGCATCGATTCAGGATCAGCTTACTGTACAACGCGGTTTGACGGTATCTGGCCCAGGCAATTTCGCGGGACCAATTTCAGCACCATCAATCAATATCGACAGACTAAACTTATCTGGTGACTTACAGTTGAGTCGCCACATAGACGCTGGCGGAAGCACACCGAGAGTATCTTCAGGTTCTGCAGTTGGCAATGGCGGTACAGTATCAGTTAGCGGTAGCGATACTGCCGGTACTGTGACTGTAAATGTTGGTTCAGGTGCTCCCGCAGGAGTACTGGCGACTGTTTCCTTTGCAGCCTCATTTGGTGGCGTACCGCACGTGGTAATTTCACCCGTTGGTTCCGGTGCAGCTGGAATTAACTGGTACATAGTTAGCCGTACATCAACTGGATTCTCTATCGCCTGTCTAAACGCTCCCGGGCCCGGCTCATTCAGCTTCGACTTCGTCGCTATAGATTAAGGGAGAGCTCTGCTCTCCCAATCTTGTTCAAACTAAATTTGAACGGCGATTTCCCTCACGCTAAAGGCTGCGCAAAGCACAGCTTTCGCTTCGCTCAGTCATAGATTAAGGGAGAGCTCTGCTCTCCCAAGTATTGTTCGAATCAATCCGCCGGCTGGTGAACGAACTTCAATTTCCCTCTTTCTAAAGC
>JALYSF010000003.1 GCA_030854905.1 bacterium | reverse complement strand
GCCCAGACTCCTACGGGAGGCAGCAGTAGGGAATTTTCCACAATGGGGGCAACCCTGATGGAGCAACGCCGCGTGCAGGATGAAGGCTTTCGGGTCGTAAACTGCTTTTATTTGTGACGATTATGACAGTAGCAAATGAATAAGGATCGGCTAACTACGTGCCAGCAGCCGCGGTCATACGTAGGATCCGAGCGTTATCCGGAATCACTGGGCGTAAAGAGTTGCGTAGGTGGTTTGTTAAGCAAATAGTGAAATCTTGAGGCTCAACCTTAAGGCTATTATTTGAACTGGCAGACTTGAGTTTGGTAGAGGTTATTGGAATTCCAAGTGTAGGAGTGAAATCCGTAGATATTTGGGGGAACACCGATGGCGTAGGCAGATAACTGGACCAATACTGACACTAAGGCACGAAAGCGTGGGGAGCGAACGGGATTAGATACCCCGGTAGTCCACGCCCTAAACGATGGGTGCTAGTTGTTAGGAGTATCGACCCTCTTAGTAACGAAGCTAACGCGTTAAGCACCCCGCCTGTGGAGTACGAGCGCAAGCTTAAAACATAAAGGAATTGACGGGGACCCGCACAAGCGGTGGAGCGTGTTGTTTAATTCGATGGTAAGCGAAGAACCTTACCCAGGCTTGACATCCTGTGAAGCATTGCGAAAGCAAAGTGTGCCTTTTGGAACACAGTGACAGGTGATGCATGGCCGTCGTCAGCTCGTGTCGTGAGATGTTTGGTTAAGTCCATCAACGAGCGCAACCCTTATAGTCTGTTGTATTTTTCAGGCTAGACTGCCCTGGTAACAGGGAGGAAGGAGGGGATGATGTCAGGTCAGTATTTCCCTTATGTCTGGGGCTACAAACACGCTACAATGGCCGGTACAAAGGGCAGCCAACCCGCGAGGGGGAGCTAATCCCATCAAAGCCGGTCTCAGTTCGGATAGCAGGCTGAAACTCGCCTGCTTGAAGCTGGAATCGCTAGTAACGGTAAGTCAGCACATTACCGTGAATACGTTCCCGGGTCTTGTACACACCGCCCGTCAAACCATGAAAGTCATCAATACCTGACGTCTGAACATTGCTTCGGCCTAAGGTAGGGGGGATAATTGGGGTTAAGTCGTAACAAGGTATCCGTACCGGAAGGTGCGGATGGATTACCTCCTTTCTAGGGAGAAAATCAGCCCGAGTAGCTCTATATGACTACTCGAGGTAGGCGATCTTTGGTAACAGTTCCTTCACTCGGCTGTTATCGCTAAAGAACAGGGTGAAAACAATTAGATTTTTGACAATTTGACGTTACACTACTCAGAGTTCAATATGAGACACCCTTTCAGGGTTTCTCATCGCAACTAGCCGGAATAAATCCGGCTTTTTTCGTTTCACAATAATCGTTGCTGCTCTTCCCGAAGTTTCAAGTTAAAAAAATCGACAAATAAGCATAAGTGTGCTATAATTAGTATATATGATAGCCGAAGCATTCATCTCGGAACAACCACAAGAAACTGAAGGCTGTTTAGGTGAATTTGATCCGCGCATACATCCTGAACTTACTTTGCAAACCTATGAGAGTTTTGCGGGTGGTCCGGAGCGTAAGGCTGACCGTGAAGCATTTGCAAACGGCGATACTTACCATCTAGAAATGACTTATCCTGAGTTGAGCGAAGAAATTGCAGCCGATAAAAAGCATATAGTCAAAGGACTGCGCAATAAGGCTGTGGAAGCATACGGCGCGGAGTCTCTAACGGTAAGCTCAATAGATTACCGAATTTTGGAAACTGATTTTTTGGCTAGTGCGGCGAGACTTAACGCACTTTCAGAAGGTGCTGATACTGAAGCCCTGCAGGCCGAGGCCGATAAGTTTGTAGAGCTCACAGAAGCGCTTTATGGCAAGCCGGATCAGAAAATTGTGGACGATATGCTTTTCGATCTTAAAAAGCGCTACACAACAAAGGACGCAAGGGTGCAGGCTTTATGGGAAGAAGTAGAAGCAGGCTTTACTACCCATTTATCAGACGGTACAGAGGTGCAAGTACCGGCGCTAATTATTCCAACGGAGGGAGAGCCGCTGCCAGCCCTAAGTGAGCAAGCGGCCGTACTTTTAGAGCAAGAGTGGAAGTTGGCTTTTCCAGCAGTCGTTGAAGCGCGTGGGGTTGTAGGTGACATAATTGCTAGCAGCGAAGATCTGGATATAAATTATAAGCCGGAAGATATAATATTTAGCGGTATACGAACGGCACAATTATTCAGAATGGCTGCTGACGGCATCGCGCACCAACATAGATCACAGCCGTTTGATGTAATTGAAAAGGAAAATGGGACCACAGCAAGTTGGGACTCAAGTAGACAGGCTATTATAATCGGCCTTCAAAGATCTCCTGAAGCTGGAAAATGGGGGCCAATAAGAAAAGTAGGTGTCCATGAATCAATGCATGGTCTTAAATCTTCTAATGGCCTTAATTCCGGTGAGCCCGCTATGGCTACAGGGGTATTTAGTAAAAATCCAGACGGTAGTTATACTGATTATCTTACTTTTGAAGAAGGGAATAATAAGCTTGGCGAATCAGTCGTAGGTTATATAGACGATGAGGACGAAATCCTGCAATCTAGATACAACCTCTACTTAATGGCCGGTCTCGTGTATGGGGGATTAAACGATCGTCAGGCAAAAGAAGTGTTTGGTAAGCTTGTAAGTATTGAACGACTCAGCCTAAAGCCGGAACTCGATGAAAAACAGATTGAGGCTGGTACTGCCAGATCCTCGGCTAATAAAGTGGAGAGATTATTCAGGGGAACACCAACTACCGAAGAAGTATTAGTAGACGGCCATAAGCCAATATTTACGAAAGATATTGCATATTACAAGGGAACCGTTATTGCGACAGAGTTCTGGAACGGTGTAGCCGAAAGTGCGCTAGATTTAGGTCAAACAGCGTATGACGAGGTCATTGCAAATGGCGAGAATATAGCTCTGGCCGAAAAGCAAAAACGACTGACAACACGCGAGTATTTCCGTAAGATCTTTGAAATACAGTGTCAGGGTAAAATAGACCCAACTAACGAGCAGCAATACGCTGAAGCTGTTGCAGCCTATGACCGTAAGTAAGCTGTATCAATCTCAACTTAGTAGATACTACAATTAGGATAAGGATCATTTAACAACGGAATTATTAATGGTGGGCGATGAGGGACCCAGAACCTCCGACCTCGTCATTATCTCTTCGCTATGCTTGAGGAAATGATTTGTAATAAGCCCTGACTGGTGGGCGATGAGGGACTCGAACCTCCGACCTCGTCATTATCAGTGACGCGCTCTAACCAGCTGAGCTAATCGCCCTCACCAGTCATGACTTATTGATTATTAATTTGCATTTGCAGTGACGCGCTCGATTGGGGTCCCCACGAAACTTGTTTCGTGGGGTATTCTAACCAGCTGAGCTAATCGCCCTCGTCGAAGCTTGAGTCCATATCTCGTTTTGGCGGATTACCGCCAAAAGCTTCGACTTTAGACCACAAGCTTCTCCTCTTCCGCGAACAATCGGAATTGTACGCGGGGAACTTCATGGTATCAAATTCTTGGTGGAGCAACAGGGACTCGAACCCTGGACCCCCGCCTTGCAAAGGCGGTGCTCTAGCCAACTGAGCTATTGCCCCTCGTCGAAAGCTGCGTTAATGTCTCGTTTTGCCGGGTTACCGCCAAAAGCTTTGACTTTTAACTTGCATTCTCCTCTAAAATTCGCGAATCCCTTCACGAATTTTATGAAAGGTTTCCTGAATTACCGATGCATTTTACCTTAAAAGTAGCCAAAAGTATATAGTATGAAATAATGAGAATTCTAGAAATGCCCTTATGAATGTGAGCCTATAGAGATGACTTCTAGCCTAGTATAATAATAAAAATTATGTTATATAATTAATATTATGGACGGTTCAAGAAATTTTAGAATTAGACTACAACAAGCTTTAGACTCTGAAGCTGCTAAATCAGGTTCTCAGACGGCAAGAGAGCAAGAAGAGTTTGCTACGAAAGTTGAATTAAATAGCCGTAAAGCATCTCTACAAAAAGAATCAGCTGCAATAATTCGTCTATACGCATCTGAAACAGCCTCTGTATTATGTGATCGAGGTTTAATGCCTCCGGTTGCTGAATACCAAGATTACGTAGGTGGGGTTCTTGGGTACTTTAAAAAACAAGTTGTAGGCCGGCACCAACTTAATGCATGGCCTTCACCTATCATTAGGACATTCGAATCAGAAGCAAGCTATTACTCCCAAGGTCAAGATTTTGGAGGAGAATCCTATGAGGTAAGATCGCTTTTTCTTGCAACTTCAGGAGATATAGTAATAGGTTCTTCTTCACTAGGGCAAACAGAAAGGTACACACCACTTGCTGGTGAATCTCAGTTGCACCATACAGGTATCGCAAGTGATAATCACATTGTGCCGATAGAATTTATCGAAGATGGAGTCACGACTACTGAGCAAATGGGAGTAATTTCCCTTTATGAACAAAGACTCGTTGGTTTAGTTACTGAAATGGCAACAGGGATAAAATCAGCATACTTAAAGCATGATTCGAGCAATATGCCCTATCTCGTGACTAGAAAGTAAACTTTGTGGTGTGATAATTACAGGTGCCAAATTGTAGCAACGATTACATCATTTTGTGCTTGACTACCCCATATAGAACTGATAAGATTAGTGAGCACTTTTGAGTTTAGGTCGAAAAGCAATCGATTAAATCGCTGGTTAGTCCACGGTATCGAACTTTTTATCGTAAACTTGAAGGCCGAGAGAGGTTAGCAAACGCTAGTCTTGAACTATCCGCTCGAGTTTTGTAGCTTAAAAATTTGGCGTCAATTTTTAACCATCACTGATGTGATAAGCCAGTTGATGGTTAACGGTATCTCGGGTAGCTAGTGGTAGTTGCTTGGAGATACAAAATAATGACAAAGTTATTAAAGTAATATCTGAGAAAAACGGATTGTTTGTCTCATAACTGATATTTACCAATAACTAGTCGATATCTCAGTCGCTTGCTAACCTTCGAGGACGGCAAACGATATGAGAGATGCACACGAAACATAGTTAATTTAGACGGCCGGTTTTACTTAATTCTTATCTCGAAAGGGAAACAGAGCAGCCCAAGTTCAGATTTATTTGAACTTGGCGCAATAAGAAAAAACCATACGTTTTGTCTCTATTAACTTTTTAGAAAGTTACTAAAGCGCATACAACGAATGCCTTGACACAAATTACCGATAAAGGACGTAGAAGGCTGCGAAAAGCCTCGGGGAGTTGCCTAACAAACTTTGAACCGAGGATATCCAAATGGGGAAACCCGGCTAGATTTAAACCTAGTCACTCTTACCTGAATATATAGGGTAGGTAGAGGTAACCGCCTGAACTGAAACATCTAAGTAGGGCGAGGAATAGAAAGTAAACAACGATTCTCCTAGTAGTGGCGAGCGAACGGGGATCAGCCCAAACCTTTTAAGTTTTTGCCTGTTAATTCAGGTAAATAAGTTGACAGACGAATATTTAAAAGGGGTTGTGACATATAAATTAACCAAGTTTAGGACTTGATTTATCAAGGCTTAAACTTGGACTAGCTAACGCTGTCACCAGTTAGCATAAGGTTACAAATTGCTGAGCGAGTAGAAGCAGTTGGAAAGCTGCACCAAAGACGGTGATAGTCCGGTATACCAAGCGAAGCAACCTTATCATTTATATTGTCGAGTAGGTCGGAACACGAGAAACTCTGACTGAATCCGGGACGACCACGTCCCAAGGCTAAATATGATTTGTGATCGATAGTGAACTAGTACCGTGAGGGAAAGGTTAAAAGAACCCCGGAAGGGGAGTGAAATAGAACCTGAAATTGTATGCGTACAAGGACTCGGAGCAGCTTCGGCTGTGACGGGGTGCTTTTTGTAGAACGATCCAGCGAGTTAATGATTATTGCATGCTTAAGCCATTTGGCGTGAGGCACAGTGAAAGCGAGCCTGAATAGGGCGACCATTTTGTAGTAATTATTAGACCCGAAACCAGGTGACCTAACCATGGGCAGGCTGAAGCGACGGTAAAACGTCGTGGAGGGCCGAACCGTAGCGAGTTGCAACACGCCCGGATGACTTGTGGTTAGCGGTGAAATGCCAATCGAACCTGGAGATAGCTGGTTCTCCTCGAAATAGCTTTAGGGCTAGCGTCGTACGGTAGCACTTAGGGGTAGAGCTCTGTTTCGGACTGGGGCGCGTAAGCGTACCCACCCTTGACAAACTACGAATACTAAGTGTGGAACTACGGCAGTCAGAACGGCGGGGCTAAGCTCGTCGCTCGAAAGGGAAACAGCCCAGACCATCATCTAAGGTCCCTAAATATATGCTCAGTGGGAAACGAGGTGAGATTTCTTAAACAATGAGGATGTTGGCTTAGAAGCAGCCATTCATTTAAAGAGTGCGTAACAGCTCACTCATCAAGAGATCTTGCGCGGAAAATGTAACGGGGCTCAAGCATATTACCGACGATATGGATGCGTAATTTATTACGCGTGGTAGAGGAGCGTTCCTATCTGCGTTGAAGTCGAACCGCGAGGTTCGGTGGAGCGTTAGGAAGTGAGAATGCTGGAATCAGTAACCATAAGGCAGGTGAGAATCCTGCCCACCGAAAGAGCAAGGTTTCCTGGGCAACGATAATCGTCCCAGGGTTAGTCGGTCCTAAGCCGAGGCGCGTAGCGTAGGCGATGGACAACAGGTTAATATTCCTGTACCGGTATTACTTTGTTTGCATGACACGGCATATTAGCGAGAGCGGACTATTGATATTTCCGTCTAAGTAGTAGAAATGGCTACAAATGAAACGTTTGAATAAAACGAATTCTCGTGAAGGTGCTGGCCAGAAAAGCATGCAAACGCGTGGGTAATGCCGTCCGTACCGCAAACCGACACAGGTGCTCAGGTCGAGAAGACCAAGGTGTACGAGTGATTCTTCGTTAAGGAACTCGGCAATACAGCGACCGTAACTTCGGGATAAGGTCTGCCCCCTCACAATGTTTATAAACTTGTGAGATTGCCTCAAAGAGTTTTCTTTTAACAAAAAATGCAGTCAAGGCTTTTAGTAACGGCCAAGATTGTATGAGCGAGCAACAATGAGAAAGAAAGCTTTAGAGCGTTTCTTCACAAATATTATAAGATGTTCTTTCTTCGGAAGGAAAAAGAACAGCCAGAGTCGGCGGATTTATTCCGCGACGCTGCGCGATAAGAAAAAACCATCAGGGTTTTGTCTTATATATTGTAAATATTGTGAGGGGGCCGCAGCTAAAGAACCCATGCAACTGTTTACCAAAAACACAGGTCTCTGCTAACACGAAAGTGGATGTATAGGGGCTGACTCCTGCCCGGTGCTGGAAGGTTAAGGGGAGAGCTTCACGGCTTGAACTGAAGCCCCAGTGAACGGCGGCGGTAACTATAACCGTCCTAAGGTAGCGAAATTCCTTGTCAGGTAAGTTCTGACCCGCACGAATGGAGTAATGATATGGGTACTGTCTCGACGAAGAGCTCGGTGAAAGTGCATTGACGGTAAAGATGCCGTCTGTCCGCAGCAGGACGAAAAGACCCCGTGCAGCTTTACTACAGCTTGACATTGAATCGAGCTGCAATATGTGTAGCATAGCTGGGAGACTTTGAAGCCTAGGCGCCAGCCTAGGTGGAGTCGAAATATGAAATACCAGCCTTATTGTAGTTTTATTCTTACGTGTCCCTTTATTTGTCGCTGACGCTTATGAGACACCCTTTCAGGGTTTCTCATCGTGCCGGGTCGCAGAGTAAATCTGCCGACTCGGACTGCTCTTCCCGACGGAAGAGAAGATAAGTCAGAGGTAGGTACAGGGACGCAGACAGTGTCTGGTGGGTAGTTTAACTGGGGCGGTTGCCTCCTAAAGAGTATCGGAGGCGTTCAAAGGTTGGCTAGATACGGATGGAAATCGTATTGATAGTGCATGCGCAGAAGCCAGCTTGACTGTGAGACCTACAAGTCGATCAGGCACGAAAGTGGGAGCAAGTGACCCGCTGTATTAACCATTTATGGTTTATGAGAGTGGAATCGACAGCGCAAACGGATAAAAGTTACCCTAGGGATAACAGGCTTATCGGGCCCAATAGTTCACATAGACGGCCCGGTTTGGCACCTCGATGTCGGCTCATCACATCCTGGAGGGGGAGCACCTTCCAAGGGTCCGGCTGTTCGCCGGTTAAAGTGGTACGTGAGCTGGGTTCAGAACGTCGTGAGACAGTTCGGTTTATATCCGCTGTGGACGTCAGGAAAATTGAGAGAATTTGACCCTAGTACGAGAGGACCGGGTTGAACGCACCGCTGGTGTACCAATTGTGGGATCTACCTGCATCGTTGGGTAGCTATGTGCGGACCAGATAAGCGCTGAAAGCATATTAAGCGCGAAACTGACCTCAAGATTAGTTTTCCCTATGGAGCCCCCTGAAAGACGATCAGGTTGATAGGCGCAAGGTGTAAGAGCAGCAATGTTTTCAGCCGAAGCGTACTAATAGGGCCATTGACTTTCTAAGATCAAGGAGACGAATCCATTTGCTTGGGTTTGGCTCTTTGGTAGTGGAAGTGCATCAATCGACTAGTTATTGGTGAATATCAGCCTTTAGCCATAAGTTAGTAGCTGTTAGAGTAATTCCTAAAAGCTAAAGACTAACAGCTAAAAGCTTATTACACCTGTCGTTATTTTAACGCTTCGCTTACAAGACAAACCTACGGTTTTTCTTGTCGCGCGGTGTCGCGGAGTAAATCCGCCGACTCCGGCTGTTCTTTTCCCTAAGAACACGAGCAACATTAAAAATTGACACCAAGAAAAGCCCGTTGCCATAGTTTTCATGGACACCGATTGAGCTGATGCAATTTATTGTATTCTCATCGGGAAGAGCAGTCCGAGTCGGCGAATTTATTTCGCGACGCGGCACGACGAGAAACCCGCCTGGGGTCCCCAAAAAGTATACTTTTAGGGGTAAGGAGGGGTGTCTCAGTTTAGCTCGGTGCCCATGGCACGAGGGAAACACCTGTTCCCATACCGAACACAGAAGTTAAGCCTCGTAGCGGTTACTATACTGACGTTTTCGTTGGGAAAATAGCACGGTGCCGAATTTTACGGAAAGAGCCCTAAAAGGGCTCTTTTTGTTTTCCGTAAAATTCGGTTTTACTTTTTAGGAGGGGCTCGCCCCTCCACTTCAAACTTTGAACTAAATTCAAAATTCTCGTTCCACCCCCGCTTTCAACGAAGTCAAAAAGCTCGACTTCGTTGAAACGGCGATGCAAAGTATCGCTTAAAGCAGCTCCGGCTGCTCTTTCCTGAGCAATTGATATATAATTTCAGCAACTATGTCAGATGCTTATACTGTAAAGTTTACGTTTGAGTATGACTCGGGTAAGTATACCGCAGAACGGCAACTGATGAGTACAGACTCTATACGTGAGGCGTCAATGTCCGTGATTAATGAGGCATTAAAAGAAGGTATATCTACTTGGTTTGATGCAATAAACGAGGAAACGTCCTTAAGCATATACCTTACAAGCGAAAAAATTCAAGATATTAAGAGCGGCTACAAGCACAGTGGCTTTGGAATAAAATATGACTTAGATAAAGATGGTGGGGTATTAGTCTTAGATGGATTTGACCCTCTTCATCATGACTGGACGTTAGACAGAATCTTAAAAATCGTAAACTATGGATATATATCTGAGGATTATAAGCATTTTATTATTACAGTTCCAGACGGACTTGGTGGTGGATGGGAAGGCATTTTTGACTGGATAGGTTACTTTATTACGGTAATGGAAATTGCTAGCTATACTTCCAGAGGTGCGAGAAGCCTGTTAAATAGACAGGTTAAAAATGTCGCCCAAGCATGGGAAGAAAATAGAATTAAATACCCTAAGCATCTTAGAGATTTTATTGATACGAAAGCTGAATGGAAAATCGATGAAGTGAAGAAAAGATTAAAAATTAATGAAGAATTCGCGATTAAATTATTAACTTCATTAGGACTAGAGCCAAAAGGCGATTCGTGGAAACTTACTCAGTCTAAATCATCGATCAGACGCCGAAAACTTTGGATAAGGAATGAAAAGAAATACATAACTGTTATAGGAGAAGGAGCTTAAAGACCAGGGTAGCTATAATTAAAATATGAATGTTCATATTGCTTTGTATCGATGAAAGGCGGGGGCGAGTGCCGAGCAGATTCGGGTGGCACTGTAGGCGGTTGAGGGTTTGGATGATAAAGTTCCTGGAATTGTTGAGATTATTACTGGTGAAAATACTTCAAAGTACGGCGAGGGCTACACACATGTCATCTTGGTGCGGGGCGAAAACCAGGCCGCGCTTGATGCCTACCGCGCTCATCCAGACCATGCCAAAGTTGCCGAAACTATTGAAGCGATGGAAGAGCACGGCAGCGGCGTTGACTTCGTAACGAAATAAAAGAGGAGCTGTTTCTAGCTAATCAGCTGTATCTGCAGGAATTACAGAGTTTCGCACAAAAACGCCAAGGCTTAACACGGTATCTTTGTGAAATAGAGATCCAATCACATTTTGATAACCAAATTCTTCTCTCAGATGGTCGATTTCGTCATGAAAGCCAACCATTGCCGTACCATCGCCCGGAAAGCCGGGGAATTCAACAGCTAAGGTAAAGCCCAGGCCTTTTTTAATAGAATCAGGTGTGAAAGATTCGGATGTTACGGGTTCAGCATTTGGTCGTGTCATATGACTAGTTTAATACTAAGAATAAAATAAGGAAATTGGTTGTGGTTTTATGTCAGTTTGGGATTGGTTGGATGTTGTAGTGTTTCTTGAGCGGCTACCGGGTCTATTGAGTGGCGAGTACAGGTTCTAGCTGATTAACGTGAGTGGTCATAAATTCTAGGTATTGGAGCAGGAATCGTGACATACCCATGACTCCATGGGGGCAACCTATGGAGTCCTTAAGTCTTATTGCCTCAATCCTTAGTTGATTTTCTAGATTGCGCGAAATTATCCGTTCAGCATGGGTGTTGTAATCAGTAATGCCGGTAAGAGCATCTGTGTCGATCATTTTTGGTGATAGATCCATGAAAGCAGGGTTTATCGATCCAGCTGCCGTACTAAGCTCCTGCTTTGTTCTACGCCAAAAGCCGTCCTGTAAAACTGTGGCTGGGGCAACAAGGTTTCGAGCAGACTCGTCTGTGGGCTGAATACCCGTCTTAAGACTCCAGTACCCAATAAACCACGCATCTTGGATCGCAGCTTTTACTAAGTCGCTATTTATGCATCCTTGGGTTTTACGAACCAGCGAAAGTTGTAAATCGAAAAAGTTTCCGCGTGTTTCAACTGGAGGGGTCTCTGCAAGCAGGCCATTGACCACTTCAGAAACTTGCTGATGCGCCAGTGCTCTCATATATGCTTATTATACAACAGGGGTGGTAATAAGAAAATTGGTTGTGGTTAACTCTTACCGATGATCTATAATCAGTTTAGATAAGAGGAACTGCAATGACAGATCGTGCTCCAGATGAATTCGATGAATTATTAAGTAAAGCTAATCATGAAGAAGCTCTTCGAGAGCACGTAGAAGTTATTAAGAATAGATTTAGATTGTTTCTTGGAGATAGAGGTGTCCTCTTAGATAAGGAAGCAGTAAATCAAAATACTGAAATGTCGCCAGAAGTGTTACAGGGAGCGCCTTCATTAGAAGCTTTAATAGCCAGAAATAATATACATCTTATAGACCTAGTTACTCAAAAAGCAATGATTGATATTGTACCTCCAGAGAATATTCCAGTTGACATAAAAAAACAGATTCAAGCTCAACAGCTAATTCGTGGCTTTAGCCCCGCGTGGAGCGACTTGGTTGATATAGAATTTCCGGGTGAGCCTTTGACCGAAAATGACGAAGGAATAATATTTGCAGAGTCAGCAGCCATGTATTTAATAAATAGCACTAGCGATACAGAACTTAAAGCTGCAAAACAAAAATTATTTACTTTACTTTCAAGCGAAGGAGCTGAACATCTAACCGAATTAGAAAATTTAGCAGTTATAGTATTTAGCAGCCAAGTGGCTATGAATACTATTTCCGAGCAGACTCCCAACAGCTTAGCTAATCAATCTGAGCAAATGCGAATTTCAGCAATTAATTGGGGATTGGATATGGGAATTTGGGGGACTGTAATTAATAAACTATTTCAGCCAGAACAACCAGATAGCTAAGGGACTGTCCCCTAACAGATGACAGAATTACAAAAAATGTAGATATCAGAGAAAGTACAAAATTTAATTCATATTCAAAATTTGAACGGCCGTCTTAAATATGAATATATGTAATTGGCCATTAAATTAATGATTCTATCTTAGTACGCTGAAGGAAATTGGTTGTGGTTTTATGATTGTTTGGGGTCATAGGAGCAAATAAGGGATTCTAGTGAGTCTACAGGTTCCAATTTGCTTATGGATATGTTCAATAAGTAGGCTATGATATAGCAAAGGAGATTTTATGGCTTTAAATCCGGATACAAATTTCATAGGTTCACCGTCAGATATTGCTAGAAAGATTATACAAGAACAGCTGCCTGATGAAAGAAAGGGTTATATATTGGCCCAATTTGTCTTGTCGATGAATGAACATTGTGGTGCTAATAGAGAGTATAGTTATTTTAGTGAATTCGCTAAAAGTGCATTTGACGCGCTTACAGATGAAGACGCTGGTAACAAGCTTCAACCTCCATTGCCGGATGACTTACGTGATACCCTGATTGCTTATAGAAACGAATTTGATGGAGCAATTAGACCCAATCGCCTAACAGGACTTCTTTTGTCGCTTGTTGTGGATCACGGTGCCCGTCAATAGCACAGAATTATAGAGTACAGATGGAAAGAAAATTGGTTGTGGCTAATCAGACAAAGTTATTGTTGCTGATATGAAGCCCCACACAAGCCCAATAATTAGAATAAGCAGCTCTCTCTTGTTCTTTATAAAACTTTTTCTCTCATTTTTGGCCATAATACAAAGTATAGCACTTACAGAGAAAATAAATTGGTTGCGGGTGCTTGGGAAATATCTTATAAGTAGGACTGTTAAGGGACTGTCCCTTAACAGATGACAAAATTACAAAAAATGTAGAGATAAGAAAAAGTAATAAAATTATACTTATATTCAAATTAAAGACGGCCGTACGAATTTTGAATATAAGATGGATCATTAAATTATTTTTTTACTTTGTAAGCTATAGGAAATTGGGTGTGGTTAGGTTTTCCCTTGGGTGCTTATGCTTGTCATTTGAAGATTAAAGTATAATATACTAGCAGAATTATGACATCTAAAGATCCTAGTAGTTTTGATAATAACCCTACAGAAGTAAAAAATACTCTGGATCCGTCAGGAACTCCCAAAAATATTTTCAGTCATAATACAATCCAAGCTCGGAGCGTAAGGCTGAAAAAATTAATCATTAGCAATAAAGGAGTAGCCTGCCTAATACTTGCTGGGATACTCCTATTAATGGCAGGGGGTGTCTGGGCACTTAAAAGACAGCTGGATACTTCTTCTGGGAACACGACCTCCGATACTCAGGCTAACGGCTCAGTAGATAACACGGGTAGTAGTCAAGGTTCGGATTCGAATTCAGTAAACCCACAGCCAAACAATAAACCGGGTCCAAGCTCTCCGGTAGCTGGTGGGAGTAGTCCTGCTGGCGGCCAGAGTGATAGCCCACCGCCCAATCCAAATGTTGGTTTTTCTGCTCCTATTGGCTTTGTGGGCGGCTCGCTGACAGCGAATGCGGTTGACGGCTATAAACTTGTGGGCGGTGGTAAATTTTGGGAACCATACGGTAGAAATTACGGAGGCTATGGGGGTGGCACCCTCGTAAAGTGGTCTGACGCCATCGCAAGCGGCAACAGCAGTACCTATTGGAAAAATTTCAACAGCATGCTTCAGGTTAGCAGCTCAAGGGGTCCAACAAAGACGGTATGGTTTGAACTGCTGTCTCATGGTAACGAAAGTGATAGTTTAGTATACAATTCTGCACTGTCTGTTCTGGCAGAAATTAGGGTTCGGATTCCAGGTGCTACCATTTATGTTTCAGGCATGAACGGGTACGACCCGGCAGGGTTCTGTAGAGGAGCAACTGCAGCAGTATCAGCTCAGATGAATGCCATAGCCGACAGGCTGGTTAGCGAAGGAAGGGCACTAGCTGGACCCCTAATGGCAAACCTTACGACCTCTCAGGTTCAAAACGACGATGGTTGTCACGCCAACGATGCCGGTAAAAGAATTCTGGGAAGTAATCTTCTCAACTTTTTTAATTAGTTAGGCTAGTCGCATTAATATTATGAATTAATATAGTTAAGTTTTTAGGTATTTGGTGCTTAAAAATTAAATAGGACTGCCCATTAATAGATAGATAAGATGCGAAAATAAAAAATAACAGAGTTGGAAAGGAATTGGTTGTGGGCGGGAGTATAATAAAAATATTATTAAGGAGGGTACATCATGTTTGGGCAAAACAAAGTGCATGCAAACTTTAGTGTCGATAATTTAGAGGCTGCGAGAAGCTTTTATGTAGATAAGCTCGGCTTTAGGGAGAAAGAAAGCATGGAAGGCGTTTTGGTATTGGAGGCGGGCGAGAGCACGGCAATAAATATTTATGAGAAATCCGATCACCAACCTTGGAATGCAACAGTGCTCGGTATCGAGACAGACGACGTTCACGATGCTATTAGGCTGTTAAAAGATGCGGGTGTTGAAGTAGAAAGACTCGATGGCACAGATGAATCAGGTGTAATGAGTAGTCCTGAAATGGGCAAAGCAGCATGGCTTAAAGACCCTGCTGGAAACTGGGTGTGCATCAGTAGCAGACCCTAAAAATCATATTACGGGGCTGCCTCCTAGCGGATAAGATTATTGCAAAAATCGGGTGCGGGGTGATGTTTTCTAACGATTAACTTACTAATAATTATTTCGTTGCGGAGATCAGCCGTTTATTTTCTTTGCGTAAATTATGTAGTTCAGTTACGTCCCTTGACATAGATAATATCCAGTCTATTTCACCGCGGTCATTCTTGAGTGGTACGATAGTCACTTCCCACCACTTAGGAGTACCTTTTAAGGTCGGGCATAAACCCTCAAAATAACCCAATTCACCAGCCTGAGCTTTAGCAAAGGCGGCCTTTGCTTTAGGCGCCATTTCGCCAGTCCAAAAGTCGAGCCATTTTTTGGAACAGCTACGGGACTGTCCCCTAACAGATGACAGAATTACAAAAAATGAATATATCAGATAAAGTAATAAAATTATATTCATATTCAAAATTTGAACGGCCGTCTTTAATTTGAATATAAGATGGATCATTAAATTATTTTTTTACTTTGTAAGCTATAGGAAATTGGATGTGGATTTTGCCAACCGAGCCGTTGATAACTAAAGAGGGGTTTAACTAAGTCCAATATTTATTTAACGGCCTTGTGAGAGATAGGCTGCGAGAGATACGGCTGCAATGACCATGACGTTTGCTGCGATAAAGTGCCAGGCATCAAAACGGCCTTGTTGCGCTTTGAAAACGGCAAAGAAGAGCACATCAATGACGAAAAGCGTAATAATTATACTAGCTACTAATATGGTTGCTGAAGTCTTCATCCCGAAAAAATGAATACCTAAAAAAACTGATACAGTGAAGACTGAGAAAATTTCAGTAGCATGTGTGACGCGGAACGGGAGGGCGTGTGTAGTACTGAAAAACCTCATGTAAGTACCGACTAAGCCAGCATGTACTAGCCAAGCTGCGATGGTAAGAGGTATAGCCGTAGTAAAGTTCATATTAATCATTATACCTTGCTTGGTGAAAATGACTGTTTTTTATATCACGAGCGAAGGTTAAAAGTATTTATCGATTAAGCCAAAAGGAGTTATTTGGCTGCGGATATCAGCTGATTATTTTCTTTGCGTAAATTATGTAGCTCAGTTACGTCCCGAGACATAGATAGCAAATAATATTGACATAAGCAATACATTGTGCTAAAGTTAAAGTAACTTCGAAAGAAGCAAACAAATAAGAGGGTATTTGTCTTACAGCGATGTGGGCAAAAACCCTCTTTTTGTTTATTTCAAAATAAGAAACGGTGGGAGATTAGGGAATAAACTTATGGCAGGAACAAAAGCTGGCGGCAAAGCTGCTGCTGCAACTAACAAATCAAAGTACGGTAGCGATTTTTATGCAAAAATCGGTGCTGCAGGTGGTAAGAAGGGCAAAACTGGTGGATTTTTTGCTAACCGTGAACTAGCTCGAGTAGCTGGTGCTAAGGGTGGCCGTATTTCTCGCAGAACTAAGAAAGCCTAATGAGACACCCCTTCGGGGTTTCTCATCGCTCGGGGCACTGGCAAAGCCAGCTGCTCCGGCTGCTCTTCCCAGCTTGAGAAGATTGACTGACCGCTTTTAAAAACCGTCAATTATTTGGCGGTTTTTTTATTTGCATCCGGTAGGGGCGGCAAAAGCGGGCTAGTGAGACTTGCCATTTGCTTCCACATTGGCTGCATTGATACTGTTTGGGCTCGACCTGCAGGCCTCTTGAGTCGCAAACGGGACACCTGCTCCTAGCGTGTAGCCAGTCCCGATAAGTATCTAGGCAGTCCTGGATGTGTTCGTTATCTATTTTAATATCGTAATTACTGGCTAGATTTTTGGCTTTTTCCCATGCTTCAACCTCTAGTTTTAGTAGTTCAAAGTCCGAATTATAATTTTCATGTTCTAAAACTGCGTGACTAACTTCGTGTATTAATGACCAGTCAGATTTTTCGTCTTTTTTAGCTGGGTTAAAATAGATGGTCCGATGCTTTGGTGACCAATAAAATATTTTACCCGGTTCAAAGTTAAGGCTAGCAAAATCGGTTTTTAGCGTATCTATTAAAGGCATGATAATAGTATCTTATCAGTTAGACTTACTGGCAACCTTGAGCGATATCAAGCGAGCTGATTAGCGTAAATGCAGCAGCCGTTAACGACGGCTTCTTCAGGATCCCGAGCTTTTAGAATAGGCGGTACGTTCAGCAGCTTATCTTCGTAAATTTCCAGTTCTTCAACAAGCCTATCTTTAAATTTTTCAAGATGCGTACCTACGCCGCCACCAATTATGATGCAGTCAGGCGTTACGTTGGCAATGACGTTGATCAGCCCAATAGCAATGTTACGTGCGACCAAATACCACTCTGAATCACCTTCGGGAATTTCAGATGCACGTTTGCCGGTTCGGGCAACAAGCGCTTTTCCGGATGCAAATTCCTCCCAGCGCTGCAATTTACCATCGTGCTCTAACAGCATATGTCCAACTTCGGCGTCACGCAAAGACAGGTCGATGTCTCCATTTGAAATAATTACACCGCCTATTCCTGTACTAACAGTGATGTAGAGCGCGCGTTTGTATTTATCTTTGACGTAGCTAGCCTCAGCCAAGCCAGCTAAATTAGCATCATTCTCTAAATAAGCGGGGCATTTTAAAAAACCGCTGATGTCCGCGAGGATAGGAACATTTTCCCAAGGTAGGTTACCAAAAGCTAGCCCTACCCCATTCTCGCGGTCAATTTTCCCAGGGATAGCTACCGCGCAAGCTCGAAATTTCTTTGTTGTAAGAGAAGCTACGTTACTAGCCAATTCACTGATAAAAGTTGGGTAATCTTTTGGAGTTTCAAACTTAACTGACTCCTGTTTTTCGCAGTCTCGGTTGAAAACAGCAAGTAAGGTTTTTGTTCCTCCAACATCTATAGCTAAAATCATAATTTTTAGTATATAGCCGTTAGACTTTAGACGCTAGCACATAGTAGATTTTTGAATTTTCTAAAGTCTATAGCCTAAAGTCTAACTACTAAAGTGATCTTATTGCTAACAGAGGCTTAACAGAGTATAATTGACGGTAAGTTTGGCGGAATAACACTCTACGGGGTGCCGTAAGCAATAAGGAGGCATGTAAAACATGTCAAAAACAGTAACAATGGATGATCTATTAGGGTCCTCCGAAATTAAACAGCTTAAGGCTGGCGACGTCGTAGAAGGAATTGTTTCTAGCGTACGCAAACACGAAGTATGGATCGATTTGGGAGCCAGTGGCTCCGGAATGGTCGTGCGACGTGAACTCAGTCAAGGTCAAAACGTTGAGCCAGGTCAAACCCTGACAGTAAGCGTTGTCGACCCGGAATTAGATGAGGGTTATGCGCTACTAAGTATGCGCCGCGCCGCCAAAGACAAAGGCTTGGATGAGCTTATACGAGTGCGTGAAGCAGGCGAAACCATCGAGATACAAGCCTATGACGCCAACCGTGGAGGCCTGTTAATCGAGCTAGAAGGAATCAGAGGCTTCTTGCCTGTGAGTCAACTTTCCGCAGACCATTATCCGCGAGTTTCAGGTGCCGACAAAGATGAGATTATGCAAAAACTTGGTGCACTTGTTAAGATTCCACTTCATGTGAGAGTCCTTGATGTAAGCAAAAAAGAGAACAAGCTTATTTTTAGTGAAAAAGAAGCGCTTAAAGACCGAATGCAAGCAAGATTCGAATCACTCAAAGTTGGCGACGAAGTAGAGGGTGTGATTACTGGAGTGATTGATTTTGGTGCTTTCGTAAACGTAGACGGCATAGAAGGCTTAATCCACATCAGCGAGATTAGCTGGGAGCGCGTTGAGGACCCTCGTAAGTACGTTAAAAACGGCGAGAAAATCAAAGCAAAGATTATCGCAATTGACAAAGAACGCCTTTCATTAAGCCTTAAGCAGATGCAAGAGGATCCATGGTTAGGCGAAGTCAAGAAGTTCAAAAAAGGTGATATTGTCGAAGGACGAGTTACGCGCATCACGCCATTCGGGGCTTTTGTACAACTTAGCCCAAGCGTCGAAGCCTTAGTTCATGTTTCTGAAATGGGCGGCGGTGAAGGCACTGACCCCGAAAAAGTATTCAACGTCAACGAGACCAAACAGTTTAAACTAATCGACATCGACGAAGATGCCCGTAAGATAGCTTTGAGCCTTAAAGAATCTGACGCTAAACCTAAGAAGGCAGCTAAAGAAAAAGCTGCCAAGGCAGAAGCCTAATCATAGAAGTAAATCTATGTAAGCATAAAGAAAGGAGGCCAGTGTGAACCGAAAAATAGAAGTAGATTCAATGATGACTGTCGGTACGCTGGCTGAACTTTTGCTATTGCCTGTAAGTAAGCTAATTACCGAGCTTATGAAAAACGGTATATTCGCTACGGTAAACGAGAAAATTGACTATGAAACAGCGCAGATTATTGTTGAAGAACTCGGCCTAGAAGTTGAGCTAACTAAAAAACAAGTCTTAACTGCTGCCGATAAGCTTAAAGAACGATCTGTCAGAAGACAGGAAGGCGGAGCCACGCGCCCGCCAATTATTGCAGTGATGGGGCATGTCGATCATGGCAAAACCAGTCTACTAGATAATATACGCGGCACAAGCGTTGTTAAAGGCGAAGCCGGTGGGATTACTCAGCACATTTCGTCTTATCAGATTGAACATAACAACCGTCCGATAACTTTCTTGGATACGCCAGGTCATGAAGCATTTGCCGCCTTGCGCGAGCATGGTGCCAGGTTGACCGACCTCGTGGTGATTGTAATAGCCGCAGATGACGGCATAAAGCCCCAAACACTAGAGGCAATACGATTTGCCCGCAAAGCTGGCGTAAAGATGATAATTGCCATGAACAAAATGGACAAAGAAGGCGCGAACGTTGATCGTCTAAAACAGCAGCTCGCCGAACAGAATCTTTTAGTCGAGGAATGGGGTGGCGATACAGTCACCGTACCTGTTTCAGCCAAGACTGGCGAAGGTGTTGATAAGCTTCTTGATATGGTGTTTTTGATGACTGATATTGAAGAGCTAACCGCTAAAAATGATGTTCCGGCTCGCGGCTTAGTCATAGAGTCTCACATGGAAGTTGGTCGCGGACCGGTTGCGGTCGTACTCGTAGAAGAAGGAACGCTGAAAACCGGCCAGTTCGTCGTAGCAGGCGAAGCATACGGTAAGGTTCGTAATCTTGAATCCACGCTAGGTAAGCCTATTAAAGAGGCGCCTCCCTCAACTCCTGCAATGGTTTCGGGTTTTAAGAATCTGCCGCAGTTCACGGATGAATTCCAGGTAGTTGCAAGCGAAAAAGAGGCTAAAGCTTTAGCAATAGCTCAAAAAAGTGGAACATCTTCAAATGCATACACGAATCTTTCGAGCTCTGAAATGCTGAGAATTATGTCCCGTTCAAGCGATTTATCCGAACTAAACGTTATGGTAAAAGCCGATGTTCAAGGCTCGCTAACTTCAGTTATCGATAGTCTAAAAACACTTGGCACTGAAGAAGTTGCGGTCCGAATCGTAGGTTCAGGTGTTGGTAATATTACTGAAAGCGACATCTACATGGCCTCAAGTTCTAAGGCAATAATCTATGGTTTTCATATAGATCTACCGGCTGGCATTAAACAGTTGGCCTCTAGAGAAAAAGTAGGAGTAAGACTTTATAAGATTATTTACGAGCTGATAGATGATGCGAAATCAGAGTTGTCTGAGCTACTTGCGCCCGAGATTATAGAGACTGAAAAGGGCAAGCTTGTAGTGAAGGGTGTTTTCAAAACTACCAAGAACGAAATTATTTGCGGTGGAGAAGTAACTTCAGGCAAGTTGACGCTGCCAGCTACCGTTAAAATCGAACGAGCCAAAGAAGTTATCGGCGAAGCGGAACTTACAGGCCTAAAGCGTGGCCCGCAAGAAGCCAGTGAAGTTGTCGAAGGCGAGATGTGCGGAATGTCTCTAAAGACGACCGACCGTATCAATATTGAAGAAGGCGATAAGCTAACATTCTTTACTCGCGAAACTAAGGAGCGTAAGCTGTAACTAAATCAGCTAGGAGTTCCAAGTGGCAGAAGATTTCCCTAAGCCCGGTGACGAGAAGTTCGTATCTTCAGATGAGTCGCTAGATGACGACGATGACGAAGAGGAAGAACCCAAAGAGAAATCCGAGAAAAAAAGTTCTCGGGGTATTTTTGAAGCGTGGTTAAAACGCGAAAAAACTGACGAATCCGAAAGTGATTCAAACTCAGAAGAGTCTGACAGCGAAAAACCTCAGAATGCTTTGCAAAAACTGGGCTCGATATTCTTTGATAGCGAAGGACGAGAGGTAGTTGCTTCCGAAGAAGATGGGACTACAGAAACAGTAGAGGCAGAACAGTACGAGGAACTATCAGCAGAAAACTATGAAGCTAGTAACGAGTTAGCGGAGTCAGAAAATATCATTGAGGGCGCCCCCGAAATCCCTGAAACCTCAGTTCCTGAAGTTGAGCCCGTAAATGATGATTCTGAACCTAAACCTACAGTGGTCTTTGAACGCTCCCAATCTGGTGTGCTATCGACACCAAGAACCGAGTCTGAGCCAGCAGCTGAAGCCTCTGATGAAGCTTTGACTTACGAAGCCACCGAAGAAGAGCCTGCGCCGATAGTCTATGAGGACTTAGCAGCAGAGCCGCCTAATCGCGGAGAAGAACCTGAAGTTACCGAACCGACTGATACTTACCCATCGGCTGGCTATGCGGCATCAGGGACTCAGAAATCAACTTCTTCTGAGCGGCCAGCCGAAATTCATGAGCACCATGAACACATCGAAAAGCGCGGTGGCGGGATTTCACTAGCTGACGTGCTTATTTATAGAAACGCTAGTAATAAAATACGGGCTCAGGGCAAGAAAATCGAACAATTACGCAATCAGGGCGAATCAAACAAAAAGGGAGTTGAGGCGCTTCAACATAAGCCTGATAGAGCGAGTACGTCACCTGAACTAACGGTCATAGAACAAAACCCTAAGCAAATCGAAAAAATTATTGAGAGTGTTAAGTTCAATGCCGAGTCTAAAACGTCCGTTGAAAAGTTAATCGAAAATGCTTCGAAAGCTAATAAGCCTAATAAGCAACCTTTAGCGGCTGAAAAGCTGAATCGCAAAGAAGTTCCCGAGGAGTTGGAATCGGAAATTATTAAGAACACTAGCGAGATAGACCTTTTAAAGGAGACCGAAGAGGAGCGCCTGCGGCGAATTCGCCGAATTGAGGCGATAGAGAAAGAGGCCGAAGCAAAAGAAGACGCTCACGAACTCGTCTATGAAACTAGCCACGAATCAAAGCAGTTTACCGCTACAGCCTTGGCCGACGCCATAGACACAAGCGAAATAAAGAAAAAGATTGAGATTGCAGCGCAGGGTATGAGCATTGCAGGTGCTTCTAATGCTGCGGTTCAGAACAATCCAGCTAATATTCCTAGTCCGCCAAGTAAATCTCAGCAGACATATAAGCAGGCAATCATCGCTGGTACAACTGCAGCTATACTTCTGATGGCAATCATTTTCATTATGTACGCATTGACCTAGATACAGTAAAATAATAGTAATTGACTGATGAAGAAAGGATAAAATGTTCAAACTTGATAACGAATTTTTGGTAACACTGGGGCTAGGCGCTTTACCTGCAGATGAAAAAAATAAAATGCTGGCACATATTTATGAGACACTCGAAATGCGAGTCGGTATGAAGTTGGCCGAGCAGATGTCAGACGATCAGCTAAAAGAATTTGAAAAGTTTATCGACATGAACGATGAAGCTGGAGCTCTTAAATGGCTTGAGTCTAACTTCCCGGATTATAAAAATGTTGTTGCTGCCGAGCTAGAAAAGCTTAAAACCGAAATAACTCAGGTGGCGCCTCAGATTTTAGCCCAAGCCGGCGTAGATCCAAACGCTCCTGCAGCTCCGCAGCCCTCATTGGATCAAACCCAGACTGCACCCCAACCTCAAGCACCCCAACAGCCTCAATATCCTCAGGACAACCAACAGCCTCCTACTCAGGCAGTTTAAAAGGTTAGTCTGCTGCGGTAGCCGGCTAAAAATGCCGACGTTGCCATAGGTTTCTTGCCGATTGGCTGTAGTTCTTCTATAAATAAGGCGCCAGAACCGCACTTAATTGTCATAATATTTTTGTCGTCGGATGTCGCTTCTTCCGATGTTGCTAATCGTGCTTTGGTGATAATTACCTCAATATCTCCAAACTTGCTGTGACTTTTAGGCCAAGGCTGAAATGCACGTATTTCGCGCTCAATTACACCCGCTGGTTTGCCCCAATCAATCTCGCCGTCTGATTTATTAAGTTTCCGAGAATAAGAAATAACAGAGCGTCCGTGTGTCAAACCTGCCCCGTCAAATTGGTCCATGCTAAAGCCGCTAATCATATATTGAGGTAAAAATTCTTTTATCAGTCCATCGCTCAAAAGTATCAATTTGCGGGTAAGGGAACTGGTCGTGTCATCGCTAGCGATAGCTTGGATACCACTGCCGATTACCTTCCCCACATCCATTTTATCGGTGAGCAGCATTAGGCTGACGCCCGTTTCGGTTTGACCCGAAAGAATCGAATAGGTTATTGGATCTGCGCCGCGCCACTCTGGTAATAAGCTAAAGTGACTGTTTACAATTCCGAAATCGAAACTGTCTATGACTTTTCGGCTGACAATAATGCCAAAATCAATCAATACGGCAACTTTTGACTGGAAGTTCTGTTTATCAAATAATTCGTCGAGCTGCTGTTTGTTTTCGACTGAAAACTGTGGAGCAGTAGACTCAGCTTCTTTCATCTGCTGCGTTGTCGAGGGCTTGGTTATTACCGCTTCAATATCGAAATTTACTGCTAAAAGTTTCAGACTTTCGGCCGCCACAGGTCCGCTACCAAAAAATACTATTCGTTCGGCCATAACTCGACATTATCTTTAACGTTCTTTTCGTAATCTAATGGTTCAAGGTGGCCCTTTTCATCAAGCTGGTAAAAGGCGTCTTGTCTGGACTTGATATGGTCGATAAAAACAGTGCCGTTAGTATGATCGATTTCGTGCTGGAAAATTCTTGCCAAAAACCCTTCAGCTTTGACTTTCACAATATTACCGTTTTCGTCCAAAGCTTTAATACGAACCTTGCTGTAGCGGGGTACTTTGCCGTAAATGTTCTTAATGCTAAGGCAGCCTTCGTAATCTTCGGTAATTTCAC
This sequence comes from bacterium, assembly GCA_030854905.1. GTDB lineage: Bacteria > Patescibacteriota > Saccharimonadia > Saccharimonadales > SZUA-47 > JALYRK01. Next base: position 16,691 of record JALYSF010000003.1, on the reverse strand, counting down.
CGTCATACTTTATTATCTCTGGATTAATAAAGACTTGGAATTCACGGTTTTTCTTGTCGTTGAAATCAACTCTTATTATCACGATCTTTTGCATGACATCAATTTGAACTGCAGCCAGAGCCACTCCAACTTCATGTTCCCGGCTATCCTCCCACTCTAGAGTTGCCGCTTTCATTTTTTCGCTCAAATCCCTCACTTCGTCGGTAAAAATGCTGATTTTTTTCGATTTTTCACGTAAATGCTGATTCGGTAAAGTTATTATCTTCATTGACACTAGTATATTGTATTTCGCTTACACCGTGAAATCACAACCTAAGCCGTTCACAAAAGAGATATGGGGTCTAGGTCTGAGCTCCAGCCGCTCGGGAGGTCAGTAGCAATGCTAAGGAGTTTGCCGCGGTTTTTAGATTTGACTACTATTTGCTGGACAAACAGATTGTTTTCACGACCCCTAAACGAGGGGCTGGGGCCTATTACTTTAATACCAGGTAAAGCCCTGAGCTTAGTTGATAAATTGTCGGCGGCTTTTTGGGCACCTGAGGCCGTCTTACGTGAGCAGCTAAGTTTCAGCATAAACACGAAAGGAGGGTAAGAGTGTGCTTCGCGGTCAGTTATCTCCGTTTCGTAATATCCTTTCCAGTCGCCAGCGGCTATTGATTTAAATATTTGAGAATCCGGCTGGTATGTCTGTATAAAACACTTACCATCAATGTGTCCTCTGCCTACACGGCCGGCCGCCTGTACCGCCAGCTGGAATAATTTCTCACCACTGGAATAATCAGGCAGATATAGCTCACTATCGGTTCCGGTTATACCTATGACGCTAAGGTTTTTCAGGTCTAGTCCCTTGGCTAGAACTTGAGTGCCGACCAGTATATCGATTTGCCTGCCTTCTACTTCATCCATACGTACACCCAATGATTCGTGTTTTTTATTATCGGAATCGAACCGCGCTATCCGGGCCGAAGGAAATAGTTTTTCTAGCTCAAGAACTAGCGCCTTACTTCCCAGGGACTTCAGCAGTATCTCGTCGTTGCCACAGCTTGGGCAGGTTACTGGCAGATTTGTTTTGAAGCCACAGGTATGACACAGGCAGATGTTTTTATCATGGTGATAGACCAAATTACTGTCACAGTTTGGGCACTGCATCGACCAAGCGCATTTATTGCAAAGGATACTTCTTGCTGTACCTCGTCGGTTATGCAGGATTATTGCTTGCTGTTCCGCCATCAGTGCGTCATTAATAGCAGATACAAGTTTGTTCCCGATATATGGGTTCTTGGTAAACTCATCTCTGTTTTTTTGATCAATTAACTCAACCTTTCTCTCCGTATTATTGCCAGCAGCTTGTCCCTCAATAGTGATAATCGGGTAATCTTTGGCCTTTGCAATATAGAATTCTCGTATACCAGGAGTAGCACTACCGTAAATAATCTTCGAACTATGGATTTTCGCAAGCGCGGCTGAGGCGTCATTGGCATGGTAATGAAGCTGCTCCATTTGCTTGTATGCGCTTTCGTGAAACTCATCCACGACTATCAGCCCATACGACCGAACTGGTAAAAACATGGCAGAGCGGGGGCCGATAATTACTTTCGGGTTTTCTGATTCTAATATTTTCAGCCAGACTTGTCGCCTTTTGGCTAAGGTTAGGCCTGAGTGAAAGTGAACGACATGTTCTGATCCAAAAAATTCTTTTGCGCGCTTATAGAGCTGAGTACTAAGCGGAATCTCGGGGCTGAGTATTAACACCGACCTGTTTCCGAGCAGTGACTCTTTAGCAGCTTCAAAATATATCCGTGTTTTGCCGCTGCCCACTCCGCCAAACAAGATTACAGGCCTTTCTGATTTCGAAATTTGCTTAATGGCTTCGGACTGGTTGTCTGTTTCAGGCGGGTTTTTGAATTTAATACTATGTTCAGTGGCTTCAGGAGTTCTTTTGCCGACAGCTGTGTTTAGATATTTTGGCAGAAACAGGGCATTAAGCTCGTCATTTTTGACCGGGTAATAACTTCGAAACCACTCGGCAAAAGCCAAGTAGTTATCGGGCAGAGTGTTCCGGCTTATCAGGCCGGCGATTAGTTTTACGGTAAAGTCCGGCTTCTTTGTAGAGCTCGCTATAACTCCCACAATTTTGGTTCTACCAAAAGGAACAACCACTAAATTCCCAGCAGCAAACTCCTCTTCGGAGCCATATGTGAAGACGCCGGATTTGCTAGCCAGCCGAACCAAAGTCTCCACCTCGTAATATTTCATATAAGTATTATAGCTAAGTTCCTTTCCAATAACTCTTTTAAAATAATATAATTTTGCTTTACAACCCTTGGTGTTTAAAGCTATACTAGTTGTCGGAGTAACAACAATAGACTTATGCTTGACACGTTTATAACATCACGAGTTCGCCGGAAGATAGTTGTGGTATATGCAAAGTACCCTGATTTCAAGACGCATGTTCGTGGTCTTGCTAAACTTATCAAAGAAGATGCCGGAAACATCCAACGCGAACTAAAGCGCTTAGAAAAAGTCGGATTTCTGTTGTCAGAAAAACAGGGGAACACCAAGGTTTATCATACAAATAAGCACTTTCTGATTTTTAAAGAACTTCAGAGTATCGTTTTAAAAAGCCAGCGTTCTAATCAAAAACGACAGTAATAATATCATCTTAGGAGGGGCTCGCCCCTCCGTTTCAACTTCAAAATAAATTTGAAGTCTCGCTCCTCCCCCTAAAGCCGACAGGGGCTGTCGGTTCACTCCGTTCAAAACTATTGTCTTATCTGTTAAAGTAAGTTATACTCGTAGTCTATGATTCAAGTAACTAGAAAAGATGCAAAAGAGCCTTCCGAAAGCGTGATTCGACGTTTCACGCGCAAGGTTCAGCAGTCCGGAGTATTGGCTGAGGTTAAGCAAATCCAGTATTTCGAAAAGCCTATCAGCAAGCGAGAGCGTCGTAAAAAAGCTATCGTACGTCGAGCTCGAAAGGCCGATAAACTTAAGTCCATCAAAATGGGACGAAAGTAAGAGGCCAAATCGGCCTCTTTTAAATTAATAAATCTGTTAATATTAAATATATGAGTTTGAAGACAACAATCGATGCCGACTTGAAAGCGGCGATGTTGGCGGGCGATAAGACTATGGTTATGACTTTGCGCGGGCTAAAAGCTGCAATTCTTACAGTTGAAGTAGCTGAAGGCAAGCGCGAGGAAGGTTTGGGCGATGAAGCAATAATTAGCTTGTTCGCTAAAGAAGCCAAAAAGCGTCAGGAAAGTGCCGACCTGTTCGCACAAGGCGGTAATATTCAAAAACAGCAGGACGAACTTACTGAGAAAATAGTTATAGAAAAGTATTTGCCAGCCCAACTTGGCGAAAATGAAATTGCCAAAATAATTGATACGGTGATTGCTGAGACCGGAGCAAGTTCTATGCAGCAGATGGGCCAAGTAATCGGTGCGGTAAAATCCAAAACTGGCGCCAGTGGTGATGGCGCTACCATAGCTCGGCTGGTTAAGGAGAAGCTTAGCCAATGATACTTTTAATGGGTGTCGCAGGAGCGGGTAAATCACTTGAGGGAAGACGGCTAGCCGACGAGTTGGCTTTACCGTGGCTTTCTACGGGGGAATTTTTGCGTATGCTCGTTGCCGGAGATAGGCGCAGGGAAATGCTCGCCGGTAAACTATTGAGTGATGAAGAAGTAATTGAGCTGGCAGACCGTGTTTTTAGGATTATTGATGTCAAAGAAGAGTTTTTGCTAGATGGTTTTCCGCGCACTCAAGCTCAAGCTGATTGGTTACTTGCCCAGCACAAAGCCAAACTTATGAACATAACGGCTGTTATTAATCTTGAAGCAAGCCAAGAAGTTGTGAGAGAGCGTCTATTGGGACGTGGTCGACAAGATGACACGGCTGAGTCCATTGCCGAAAGATTCAATGAATATGAATCTGTTACTTTGCCGATAATCTCGAATCTTGAAGCAAAAGGAATCAAAGTCCACAACATTAATGCGGCGCAAACACCTGATGAAGTCCACCGTGAAGTGCTAATAGCTCTCGGAGTTTAAGTTTGTACACTAAAGTAAAAACTAAAGAAGAAATATCAAATATGCGTGAAAGCGGGCGCATGCTTGGAGTAGTATTGAAGCATTTAGAGCAAAACATCAAAGCCGGACAGACAACCGCCGAGCTAGACAGAATTGCCAACACAGAGCTTGAAAAACTGGGAGGCAAGCCTGCTTTCAAAGGTTACCAGGGGTTTCCAGCGGGATTGTGTGTTTCTGTAAACGATGCTGTGGTTCATGGAATTCCGGGAGACTACGAGATCAAAGATGGTGACATAGTTAGCATCGATTACGGCGTTAACTATCGTGGGATGATTACAGACGCCGCTCGTAGTGTAATAGTCGGCAGTGGCAGCAAAGAAACCATTAGATTAGTCAGAACAACACTCGAATCACTCGATGCGGGAATTATGGCAGTCCAGGATGGCTGTCGCGTTGGTGATATCGCCAGTAACGTGCAGGCAATTTTGGATAGAGAAAAACTGGGGATTGTAAGAGATCTTGTTGGTCACGGAGTGGGACATGAAGTTCATGAAGATCCCAATATCCCCAACATTGGTCGGGGCGACACAGGAGCAATGTTGCAAGCAGGTATGACGATTGCGATTGAGCCCATGGCAACACTCGGGACATGGCGTGTATTTGTCGACCGTGACGGATGGGCGATACGAACATACGATGGTAGCCTAGCCGCTCACTTCGAAGACACAGTTCTCATAACAGAAGATGGCGCTGAAATTTTAACTAGATAGGAAGGGCCCGCCCCTCCTGCCGCTCCGAATCAAACTAAATTCGATTCGGTTTCGTCTCCGAATTTGTGAAATTGAACTAGTACCAACTTCACAAAACGGCTTTGCTGACGCAGTGCTTCATGAAACCGGTGCGTAAGCGCCGGCTTTAGGTGGGGGAAATTGCAGCTCGGATTTATTCCGAGCAAAATTGGGGGAGTTGGCTCCCTCTTCAATAAATACTTCATAAGCGGTATACTGATCCTATGCAATCTAATGAATTGCCGCATTTTTGTGGTATAGATATCGGTACGAGCTCGGTTCGTTGTGTAGTAGGCGCCGTAAATAATGCCGGTGAGCCGGAAATAATTGGCTTCGGTTCGAGTCCAAATAATGGCATGCGAAAAGGTGTTGTTGTTATGCCAGAAGAAGTTGGTAATGCAATCCTACAGGCTGTCGAAGAAGCCAGTCGGCACTCGGGTCGTGATATAAGACATGCAACCGTAAATATTAATGGCTCCCATGTTACGGGTAGCGATTCGCGTGGCGTAATTGCCATTAGCGCAGCCAACCGTGAAATAACTGTCGATGATCGCAACAGAGTAGAAGATGCGGCGACAATAATGCAGTTACCGGCAAATCGCGAAATTATACAGGTTTTTCCGAAAAGTTATAGGCTTGATGGCCAAGAAAACATCAAAAATCCTGTCGGTATGAGGGGTGTGCGGCTGGAAGTAGATACTCATATCGTTACTGCAAGTACGCCTAGTGTTCGAAGTGCAGAAGCTGCCCTTCATTCTGCGGGTATCGATCCGGCGCATAAGACTGTTTCATCACTAGCGGCGGCTGAAGCTGTTATGAGCCGTCAGCAAAAAGAAGCCGGTACCGTTCTACTTGATATAGGGGCTGGTACTACCAACTTGGTAGTAATTGAAGAGGGTGAAGTCCAGCACGTATCTGTATTACCTGTAGGAGGCAACAATATAACTAATGACTTAGCGATTGGTTTAAAAACCGACCTTGATATTGCGGAGCGAGTTAAGTTAGAGTTCGTATCTTTAGGATCCCACCGCGCTAAAGCAGTTGCTGCCGTAGTTATAGATGGAAAGCAGCATACATTTGCCGGCGACGAAGTATCGATGATAGTGAATGCTCGCGTCGAAGAATTATTTGAGTTAGTCGATAAAGAGCTTAAGAGCATCCATAAATCTCGAAAACTGCCTGGTGGAGTCGTGATTACCGGTGGAACTTCTAAGATTCCAGGCATAGAGGAGTTGGCCCGCGATAAGTTGGAGCTATCCTCACGAGTTGGCAAGGTTACAGGGGTAGGCGGCATTGCAGAAATCACAGCCGATAGTTCTAATACCGCCGCCGTTGGCTTAGTACTTCTCGATATGCTGTTAACTCAACATGATTCTTCAGACTACGACGGCGGTTCAGGACTTCCAAACATTGGCAGCATCGGAAATTTATTCAAGCGTTTTAATAAGAAAAAATAATTGTACTCAGGACCCAGATAGACAAACCATTAGTTTATTCGTTTGTTGCAGCATCTCTATAAATTAGCTATACTTTTGGTAAGAAAGAGGGAAAATCGATTTATGCCACAAGTTACTCCTGCTATCGAAACAGTTGCACGTATTAAGGCTATAGGTGTTGGCGGTGCGGGTGGTGCGGCAGTCAATCGTATGATCGAGTCCGGCGTCGAAAATGTAGAGTTCGTTTCTATTAACACTGACGCCCAAGCTCTTCATTATTCCAAAGCTCAGACAAAACTACACATAGGAAAAGATACTACCAGAGGTTTGGGTGCCGGTGCGGATCCAACCGTTGGCGAACGAGCAGCTTTAGAATCTTCTGACGAAATCAAAGCTATCGTCGAGGGTGCAGACATGGTTTTTGTTACTATTGGTGCCGGAGGTGGCACGGGAAGTGGTGCTGGTCATGTTGTAGCTCAGATAGCTCGTGATGCAGGGGCTTTGGTAGTTGGTTTCGCGACCAAACCTTTTGCTTTTGAAGGCGAGAAGCGACGGCGAAATGCCGATGCAGCCATCGAAAGGCTTCGTAGCGCCGTTGATACTTTAATTGTCATTCCTAATGACCGATTGCTCCAGACGATTGATCGAACTACTCCGCTGCTCGAGGCTTTCAAGGTAGCTGATGATGTCCTACGTCAAGGTATTCAGGGTATTTCTGATCTCATTACGGTCCACGGATTAATTAACCTTGATTTCGCCGATGTTAAAGCGGTTATGAGCAACGCCGGCAGCGCCCTTATGGGCATAGGACGAGCCAGCGGTGAAAATAGAGCTATAGAAGCTGCTAAGCAAGCCATAGAGTCGCCTTTGCTCGAGGTTTCAATAGATGGCGCCAGGGGTATTTTGTTTAACGTTATATGTGGCAACGATATGGCGATGCATGAGATTAATATGGCAGCAGAGACTATCACTGCGGCCGCCGATCCAGACGCCAACATTATATTCGGCGCTACTATCAATCCCGACTTAGAAGGCGAAGTGATAGTGACGGTTGTTGCTACAGGTTTCGATACTTCATATTTTGCCAACAGACAGGCTGCGCCTAAAGATGACAGCACTACAAGCCTACAAGATGACGCTACGACAACTGCTTCAACTGCAAACAGTGGCACCATTTCAGGATCGGTTTTTGGAGAAGATATGGATATGCAAGAAATGCGATCTCTTGATCTAGAGCTTGATAAGAAGCCAGACGAAACAGGGCAACTTGGTACGCTCGGCGAATCCAATAATGAGAAGCCTCCTGAAAATATTTGGACTATGGACAACGGAGACAGCCCTGAGCATGATTTATCGCACGCCCAAGCAGATAAACAGCCCGAAAAACCTACAACTTCGCTTGACGAAGACGAAGAACTGGAAAAGCCTTCATTTCTTAGGCGTCTAAAAAAGTTACGAAAGTCAGACGGTCCCAATCCTGACGTAACAGATAAGAAATAGCACTGCTTGTAACAAAAAACACATCATAATTTGTTTGCGCTAGCACCATAGCTAGGGCTATTATATAAAACATAAACACTACATGTGGTATGTACCTTAAGCAGAACATAATAGGAGAGACAAAAATATGCGTTGTACCCAATGCCAACACGAAGAAACCAAAGTTATAGAATCAAGAGATGTAGCAGAAGGTGCTTCTATAAGGAGACGTCGGGAATGCGTGGGTTGCCAATACAGATTTACTACTTACGAGCGAATCGAGAAGCCCCAACTAGTAGTTGTAAAGAAAGACAGCACCCGTGAGCTGTTTAACCGCCAAAAGCTGTTAGCCGGGTTGTACCGCGCAACTGAGAAAACGCCGGTCACTAGCCTACAGCTCGAGCACTTGGTCGACAGGGTAGAGCAAAAGTTACTGTCTTGCGGCGATAACGAAATTGCCAGCAGCAAGATAGGAGAAGTCTTGATGGATGAGCTTTCCGGACTCAACGAAGTTGCTTATGTTCGTTTTGCGAGCGTATACAGAAGGTTCAAAGATATCGCCAGCTTCGAACGAGAGCTAAGCCAGATGCGTGAACGCAGAAAACAAAAAATAGTAGGCGGCTAAATTAGCCTTCTGCCGTAAATCAAGCAAATAGAATAAGTTGATTTACGGGAGCAGGTTAAAGAACAAGGGTCAGTTGTGGGAGACTTCGGGTCTATGGTTCTTAAAGCTCTAATATAAAACTAAAATTTAAGACAAACGTACGATTGAGTAGTACGACTGTCTGAGTGAGGGTAATAATGGCACAATCAACTTCAGCACTAGGGTTTTCGAGGCGGTTTACGCAACCTAAAACCAGAGCTTATAATCAACTGAACTGGGTTAAAAGTGACTCAGTAATCATGAATCCAATGACCGGCAAGCCGGTGTTCGAACAGCTTGGAGTGGAATTCCCTGAAGGCTGGTCACTCAACGCCATTAATATCGTTGCCCAAAAATACTTTACCGGAACCCCAGGTACTCCTGAGCGCGAAAATTCGCTCAAAGATCTTATTAATCGTGTCGCTGATACTATTACTCGACATGGCCTGCAGGAAGCCTATTTTGATACTGAAAATGAAGCCGAAAACTTCAAAGAAGAGCTAAAATACATTCTTGCTACTCAGCGTGCTGCTTTTAACTCTCCCGTCTGGTTTAATATTGGCGCTTCGGGCCGTTCACAGCAGGCCAGTGCCTGCTTTATCCTCGGAATAGAAGATACAATGCCCTCTATCCTTAACTGGTACCGAGAAGAAGGTATGATTTTTAAGGGTGGCTCTGGATCTGGTGTCAATCTCAGCGTCTTACGGTCATCAGCAGAAGGACTTAGCAGTAGTGGCGGTACTGCCAGTGGACCGCTTAGTTTTATGCGCGGAGCCGACTCCTCTGCTGGTGCAATCAAAAGTGGGGGCAAAACACGCCGCGCAGCTAAAATGGTTATTTTGAATGTCGAGCACCCCGATGTAGAGGAATTTATCTGGTGTAAGGCTATTGAAGAGCGTAAAGCGCGAGTACTTCAGGAAGCAGGATTCGATATGAATCTGGACGGCAAAGACTCTTTCTCTGTCCAATATCAGAATGCCAATAACTCCGTTCGTTTGTCAGACGATTTTATGAAGGCCGTAGAAGACGACGCTGACTGGAACCTAACGGCTGTTACTACAGGCAAAACTATTCGGGCTATTAAGGCTCGTGATATTTGGCGCCAAATCGCAGAAGCCGCTTGGGAGTGCGCCGATCCTGGCTTGCAATTCGATACTACCATTAACAAGTGGCACACATCGCCAAACGCTGGCCGTATCAACGCCAGCAACCCTTGCAGCGAATACATGCACCTCGATAACTCGGCTTGTAACTTAGCCAGCATCAACTTACTCAAATATCTTCGTGATGACGGTACATTTGATGTAGAAGCTTTTAAGCACACTGTAGAAATAATCTTTACCGCTCAGGAGATCTTGGTCGGGTATTCTGAATATCCAACAGAAAGCATTGCTAAAAACGCCCGAGCTTATCGTGAACTTGGTATCGGTTATGCCAATCTTGGAGCGCTATTAATGGCTCAAGGTTTGCCATACGATTCTGACGAAGGCCGCGCCCAGGCTGCCGCAATTACTGCTCTGCTGACCGGACATAGTTATGCTACAAGTGCTCGCATTGCTCGTAAGGTTGGACCGTTTGCCGGCTTCCACAAAGACCGCGAAGCGATGTTAAAAGTACTACGTATGCACCGTACAGCCGTAAATGAAGTTGACGCCAAGTTAGTTTCTGAAGAATTGCTAAGTGCAGCTGCAAGTTCATGGGATGAAGCAGTTGAGCTGTCGGAGCAATATGGTGTCCGAAACTCCCAGGCAAGTGTGTTAGCTCCAACTGGCACAATCGGTCTTATGATGGACTGCGACACGACAGGTATCGAGCCAGATCTAGGCCTTGTCAAGTATAAGAAGTTAGTAGGGGGCGGAAGCATGGTTATTGTTAACCAGACTGTGCCGCGTGCTCTCAAGGCTCTTGGGTATACCAAAGAGCAAGCTGACGATATTGTTGCGCATATAGATGTAGAAAAAACCATCACAGGCGCGCCTCATCTGAAAGATGAGCACAAAGCAGTGTTCTCGTGTTCTATGGGCGATAACTCAATTCACTACCTCGGTCATGTTAAAATGATGGGTGCCGTGCAGCCGTTTATCTCGGGCGCTATTAGTAAGACGGTCAACATGCCGGAAACAGCAAGCGTGGAGGATATCGAACAATTGCATCTGATTTCATGGAAGCTTGGCCTCAAAGCCGTAGCAATTTACCGCGACAATTGTAAAGTAGGTCAACCGCTATCTATGCTGAAAAAGGGCGCAGATAAATCCAATAACACCATTACACCTGTTGCCGCTCCCGCACCAAGCGAAGTAGCTACGCTACCTAGCACACCGCGCCGCTTACTCCCCAAGGTTCGTAATTCTCGGACTTATCGTTTTGAGATTGCCGATCTAGAAGGATATTTCACTGTTGGTGAGTACGAAGACGGAACGCCGGGTGAATTATTCGTAAATGTCAGTAAGCAGGGTTCTACTTTGTCAGGGTTAATGGACGCTTTTGCTATCAGCATTAGCCAGGGTCTACAGTACGGCGTCCCACTCAAGCGTTATGTTAAGAGCTTCCGTGGCACCAGTTACGCACCAAGTGGTATAACCGACGACAAAGATATCCGTACCGCAAGTTCTATAACTGATTACATGTTTAAGCGTCTCGCGATGGACTACCTATCATTCGATGACCGCTTGGAGCTTGGCTTGGCTAGTTTCGACGATATTCCTGCTGAGCAGACCACTTTAGCAATTGAATCAACAGAACCAGAGCCAACAAAAGACTCTACCCCAGAGATACCTGTTGTGTCGCAAGCGGTAGACGCACATGTAACGCTACAAGCAAGCAGTGCCCAAAACGCAGCAAAATCTAGCAAAGCTACTGATGCACCAATGTGCTTTAACTGTGGCAACCAAACGCAAAAAGCAGGTAGTTGCTACGTTTGTACTAGCTGTGGCTCAACTACAGGCTGTAGCTAAGTCTCTGGAAACAAATATTTTTGCTAGCACCTAGCAAGCATTGGACTGTTCACAATAAGCACTCGGGTCAGTGCTTATTGTGTTTAAAGCTAATTCTCTGATTTAGATCAGCATCATGTGCAAAGAAGCTTTATATAGGGTGAGCAATAGATTATACTGCTAATTATGAGGATAAGCTTTTTGTATAGATTCAATGGCGAGCATAGCACGCCTGTAAGTGGATTTATACGAGAACTAAAACAGCGCAGCCCTATGGCCGAGACTAAAGAAGTAGATTTAAACACTCGTGAAGGTGCATCAATAGCCAGTCTTTACGATGCCATGAATTATCCAGCAATAATGGCTTTACGTGAAGACGGACAGTTAGCTCAAATATGGCAGGGAATGCCACTCCCGCTAGTGGACGAAATAGTATCCTACGCCATCCAATAAATTAAATTCCACTAAGCATACCTGGAGTGAATTTATTATTCGCAAAGAATTAATATAATTTACTTGCAAGGTCAGACCTTGCAACAGTGTTAATGCTTGTTTTTACTAAAAGGGTTATTTCTACAAGGTCAGACCTTGCAGAAGGAGAACGCGGGGGAATGTACGGTATAAATATGTTGGGACTGCTTGAATTTGCTGCTTAATAGGGGTAAAATTAGCCTATTGCATTCGATTATTTATCGATAAGTGGCTATCAACTACGAAGCATTTGGGAAGAAATCATGTTGAGAGTAGACCCCAACGGTTCCAGTACGTAAATCTGGCAATCAAGTAAAAGAGGTTCCTCTTTTAGAATCTGGATGGTACCGTCTGCAGCTGTAGGCTCCAGAGGCTAAACGAGGATTTTGTATTTTAAGGAGAATGATGAAGTTTAAATCAGGTACAAGACGCCGAGCGCTAGAATACGAAAAGGATTGGGTAGCTCGATGGAAAGCCGATAAGACTTTCGAAAAGTCAGTGGAGCAGCGTTCCAAAGATAACAGTTACGTGTTTTATGATGGCCCACCGTTTATAAGTGGAGTGCCTCATCACGGAACGTTGCTTAGCTCTATAGTTAAAGATGCTGTGCCGCGTTATCAGACTATGAAAGGCAAGCGAGTCGAGCGAGTGTGGGGTTGGGACTGTCATGGTTTACCGGCAGAGCGGTTTACAGAAAAAAAGCTTGGTATCCATTCTCGCCAAGAGGTAATCGATTATGGAATAGAAAAATATATCGTAGCTACACGCGAAAACATGATTCAGACTAGCAATGAATGGGAAGACGTTGTGGACCGAATTGGCCGTTGGGTTGACTTCAAGGGTGCCTACAAGACTATGGACAACGATTATATGGAGTCAATCTGGTGGGCATTTAAGACGCTGCACGAAAAGGGCAAGATATATGAAGGCGAAAAAGTATTAATGTATTGTACATTGGACGGCACTCCGCTCAGTAAAGCTGAAGTAACTATGGATGCAGGAGCTTACCAGGATGTTACGGACCCGAGTGTATACGTAAAGTTCAAACTTGAGGATGGCTCTACGTTGTTAGCGTGGACAACAACCCCTTGGACATTGCCATCAAATACGGCTTTAGCGGTGAATGAGAATCTAATCTATGCAGAAGTAAAAATCGGTTCCGATAAACTTATCTTGGCTAAAGAACTAATGAGCAAGGTATTACAGGACGAAAAACACGTACCACTTGATTATGAAATTCTTCGAGAAATAACCGGAAAAGATTTGGTCGGACTATCTTACGAGCCATTATTAGGTATTGATCGAGGTAAAAACGCCCACAAAGTATGGGCGGCTGATTATGTTAGTGCCGAAGATGGAACTGGTATTGTTCACCTTGCACCTGCCTATGGCGAGGAAGATTTCGTTCTAGCGCAGCAGAATAAGATTCCAATTGTTCATTCGCTCGACCAGAACGGCACATTCACCGAAGGAGATTGGGAGGGTCGTAATGTCTGGGAAGTAAACAAACAGATAGCCAAAGAACTGCATGCCAGGGGCATCGTTTATAAAATAGATTACATCCTTCACAGCTACCCTCACTGCCACCGATGCGGAACTAAGCTGATGTACCGAGCTCATCCTAGCTGGTTTATGGATATAGGTGGCCAGCGAACATTGATGCTAGAGAAGAACAGTCCTATAAATTGGTTTCCGCCTCATGTTAAAAACGGTCGTTTTGCCAAAACGGTCGAGCAAGCCCCTGATTGGAATATTTCACGAGACAGATTCTGGGCAACTGCGATGCCTGTTTGGAAAACCCAAAGCGGCAAGACTAAAGTAATAGGTAGTTACGCTGAACTCAAGGAGTTATCTGGTGTAGAGCTAGAAGACTATCACCGCCCCTGGATAGACGACGTAAAATTTACTATCGATGGCGAAGAGTACGTTCGTATTGATAAGGTGATGGATAGCTGGTTTGAGGCCGGCAGTATGCCGTTCGCACAGTTTCATTATCCTTTCGAGAACAAGCAGAAGTTTGAAGCTAATTTCCCAGGAGATTTTATTGTTGAATACATAGGTCAAGTTAGGGCATGGTTCTACTACATGCATGCCATGAGCGTTGCTTTATTCGGCGAGAACAGTTTCAAAAATGTGATTGTGACTGGGAATGTAGCTGGAAACGACGGCCGCAAGATGAGTAAAAGTTACGGTAATTACACAGATCCGAATGAACTTATGGATAAGTTCTCTGCTGATTCGTTGAGGTTTCTGCTATTATCCAGCCCGTTACTGAGTGGCGAAGATTTTGCTTTGCAGGATAAAGATGTAGATGATGTCGCGCGGAAATTGAGCATGATTTGGAATATGTACGATTTCTTCACTCTGTATGCCGAGGCTGATAATTGGGAATTCGATGGTAATGTTGAGGACCCGCTTGAAGAATGTACAAATTCTTTAGATATCTGGATACTTAGCCGTTTACACCAATTGGTTGGAGAAGTTGAAAGCCACATGGACGCATATAATTTGCCGGACGCTATGAGCCCCATACTGCCGTTCATTGATGATGCTAGTAACTGGTATGTCCGGCGCAGTAGGCGCAGGTTTTGGAAGTCGGAGGATGATAACGACAAGCAACTGGCCTACAAGACGCTACACTACATACTTGTACGCTTGGCATATTTGCTAGCACCATTTACGCCATTTTTGGCAGAGGAGCTATACAGCAAGCTAACAGGCGATAATCAGTCCATACACCTAAAAGACTGGCTGCCTGCCGGCAGAGTTGACGAACTTGTGATGAATGAAATGGATACCGTTAGAGAATATGTGAATCAGGGATTAAGTTTGCGCGCCCGAGCTAGCCTAAAGGTTAGGCAGCCCTTATCTACTGTTACCGTGCCTTCACTCGGTAAGTTTGTAGACTTCGAGTCAATACTCGTAGATGAGCTTAATGTAAAAACTGTAAAAGTTGGCGAAGAATTGTCCATCGATATGCAACTAACTCCTGCCTTAAAACGTGAAGGGCTAATGCGAGAAGTAGTTCGTCACGTTCAAACGGCACGAAAGGCTACCAATCTTAAAGTCGACGATAGGATAGAGCTGCATTTGTTGACCGAAGATAAAGAGCTGAGTCAGGCTATAGCTGAATTTGATTCATTGATTAAAGCTGAAACATTAGCCACTAATATGACTAATAAAAAGCCTACGGACCAGCACGATCTGACCACGGTTAAAATAGACGGCAAAGAACTAAGTATATTTGTTAGTAAATCCTAGCATTTACAACAGGGTAGTCATCTGGTAAAATACTCTTAAAGTAATTAGGAAATTTTATGAAAAAAGCAATTATTCAATTGGGCACGTCTCAACACATCGTATCTGTCGATGACGTTCTTTCGGTTTCAATTGCCCAGACAGACAAAAGCAAGTTCACAGTACCGGTACTGGCGCTAATTGACGGAGATAAAGTATCAATAGGAGCTCCAAACGTGAAAGATATTGAAGTAGAGCTCAGCGTAGAAGACCAGAATGAACGAGCCGATAAAGTTACGGCCATCCGATTTAAAGCCAAAAAGCGCGTTCTCAAGGTGCGTGGCCATAAGCAACATTTGACCCGTCTAAAAGTCAGCAAAATCAGCTAGAGCCGTCTGTTCACTGTGGATAACTTATCTAAGATTAAATAATCGTTGTATTAATAACGCCTATTATCTACAAAGCTAAATACTAATTCAGTAGCTTCTTATAAGTACCATACATTTTATTACAACGATAATTAGGATAAATTTCCTATAAATAGCGCTAATTTACCGAACAAATAATTTTGAATAACTATATTGCTCTCACATACCCTGGTGTCATAATGTAGTTATTCCTCAGAAGTCGTAAGACTTGAAACAAAAACGAGGAAAACAAATAAGCTTGCCAGTCAAAATTGATCCTGGCAGAAACATCTAAACCCAAAACTAAATGCCCAAAACACCTCAAAAGGGTCAAACCCTTCAACGCATCCTAAAGCTGCCTTTCCGGTGGCTATTTGTGCTTTTACTGGTATTCGGTTTACTCACCTCTGCACTATCTCTAAAGCCAAACACTCCTACATATGCTGCCCCTATCACTAACCTGAACTTCCAAGCTCGTCTTCAGACAGCCAGTGGCGGAATAGTCTCTGACGGCTTCTACAACATCCAGTTCAATCTCTACTCTGTCTCTACTGCTGGCTCTACTCTCTGGACTGAGTCCCACCTAGTCACTAACACCCAAGGTCTGAGGATCAAGAACGGTTACTTCAGTGCGTCCTTAGGTTCTATCACTTCCTTCCCAGGTACCATAGACTGGGATCAAGAACTATGGCTCGGTATGACAGTCAGGGGCACCGGCAACTGTGCATTCGGAGCTTGTACCCCAACCGACGCCGAGATGAGTCCACGCTTCAAACTAACTGCTGTTCCTTACGCTTTCAAGGCTGCCCAAGCTGCAGCCGTCGCTAGTGCTGCTACCAGTACTGCTTCAACCAACAGCAATGCCATCACCATAAACTCTGGTAATGCTACTGGCGCTACCAGTAACTCTGGCAACATCAGCATAGACAGTGGGACAGCTACGGGGACGGCGGGGCAACTACTGTTCGGTAATACTAATACGAGCGCCATACTACTTGGACGAAATGGTATAGTCACTACCATTCAAGGCGACTTAACGTTATCAGGTGGGACAAACTACGGAATATACTTTAGAGACGGTTCGGGAAACTTTGAAAATACCGCTGCCGGCACCACTGGCCAGTGTCTAGTGGCAAACACCGGGGCAGCGCCAACATGGGGAGGTTGTGGTACTGGTGGAGGACTAACTTCGTTTACATTAGCTGGCACGTCCGGTACTTCTCAGACAATCACAGATTCAAATACCCTCACTGTAGCTGCAGGA
>JALYSF010000031.1 GCA_030854905.1 bacterium | reverse complement strand
CAGTTACTGTTCTGATTATCGCCTGTCCGCACGCACTAGGCTTAGCTATTCCATTAGTTGTTTCAATTTCAACCGCTCTATCTGCTCGCAGTGGGCTACTTGTTCGCAAGCGAATTGCTCTTGAATCGGCCAGAAAGCTGGACTGGGTACTATTTGATAAAACAGGTACGTTGACCAAAGGTGAACACGGTGTTACAGATATTTGGGAGACACAAGGCTATCACAAAGTAGATATACTGCATCTTACTGCCAGCCTTGAGCAAAACAGTGAGCATATTGTAGGTAAAGGCATTGTACGAAAAGCGGAGCAGCAGCACGTTCATCTTGATAAGGTCGCTAATTTCAAAGCATTGCCAGGGCTAGGTGTACAGGGAACACTGCGCGACAACGAAGTTTATATTGCTGCCAGTTATCGCTATATTCAAGAAAACAAGCTTAAGGTACCTAGCGAAATTGCAACATCCGTAAAGCTGGCGGCTAAAGAGGGTAAAACTGAGGTATATCTGATCACAAAGAAAAAAGTTATTGGTGCATTAGGGTTGGCTGACATTGTACGTGCCCAGTCAAAGCAGACTATCAAGACACTCAAAGAAATGGGGATCAAGACAGCAATGATAACTGGCGACAGCGGAGAAGTTGCCGCATACGTTTCAAAAGAACTGGGTTTAGACGAGTATTTTGCCGAAGTTAGACCAGAGGACAAAGCGGCCAAGGTCAGAGAATTACAGAAGAACGGTCAGAAAGTTGCAATGGTTGGAGATGGCATAAACGATGCTCCTGCACTGACGCAAGCAGATATTGGTATAGCAATCGGTGCTGGTACGGATGTGGCTATAAAATCAGCAGATATTATCTTAGTAAAAAGCGACCCTAAAGACGTAGTAAAGGTAATCAAGCTGTCAAAAGCTACTTACCAAAAGATGCAGCAAAACTTAGTTTGGGCTACTGGATATAACGTCTTCGCAATACCACTAGCTGCTGGCGTACTCTATGGAGCTGGTTTAGTACTCTCTCCCGCTGTAGGTGCAATTTTGATGTCCGTTTCGACAATAGTTGTCGCATTAAATGCCCAACTACTCAGAAAAACTAAACTAAAACAGGCGATAGAACCTAGAAAAAACTAAGTAGTTGGCTTTGTGGGCCGGCTCTGTTAAGACCAAGTAGTTAAAGAAGTTTTGCTATACTGTATTAAGATGGAATTAAGGATAAGTTTTGATATGAAAATGCCCTCCAGGGCTTAATGTATTTTATATCTATATTTATTAATTCTAAGTAAGGCTAAACTATGAAAAAAAATTATTACGTTACTACTTCGATCCCTTATGTAAATGGCGACCCGCACATTGGTTTCGGTATGGAGTTAATTCAGGCTGATGTGTTGGCTAGAGCGGCCAGGCAACAGGGCTTGAATGTATTATTTTCGACTGGAACAGATGAACACGGCACAAAGATAGCCGAAAAAGCCGAGGAATTGGGCAAAAAAGTAGAGGAATTTGTCGAGGAAAAATCTGGTGAATTTCGAAAACTCTGCGAGCTATTAAATGTAAGCAACGACCGATTTATCAGAACTACCGATAAAGGTCACGAACAGCGATCTCAACTGATTTGGAAAGCCCTTGAAAAAGATATCTATAAAGGCAAATATAAAGGTTTGTACGATGTTCGCCAAGAAGAGTTTGTACCCGAGAGCCAGGCCGACCCTGAACGACTCAAAGAAGATCACCCGCAAGCCTACCGCCGCCTAGAAGAAGACAATTACTTTTTCAAATTAAGTAGCTACACCGAGCAAATTAAGCATGCTATAGAATCTGGCTCGTTTCAGGTTTACCCTAAGAAGCGTCGCAATGAAATATTGAATGTTTTAAAAGACGGCTTACAAGACATAAGTATCTCGCGCCCTACCGAAAAAATCAGCTGGGGAATCCCGGTGCCGGGCGACAAATCACAGGTAATGTATGTTTGGTTCGAAGCTCTAATGAATTACATTACGGTATTAGGCTATCCTGAACACGATGATTTTAAGCTGTTCTGGCCTGCCAACGTGCAGGTTATCGGAAAAGATATTTTGCGGTTTCACGCTGCGATTTGGCCAGCGATGTTAATTTCGCTCGGGTTACCGCTACCTAAAAAGCTTTACGTGCACGGTTTTATAAATGTAGACAACCAAAAAATGAGCAAAAGTATCGGCAACGTAGTAGCCCCTAAGGAAATCGTGGACAAATACGGAGCAGATGCGTTTAGATATTATTTCCTCAAACATATAAGTAGTAGTGACGACGGTGATTTTAGTTGGGAAAAGTTCGAAAGAGCGTATAACACTGAATTGGCTAATGAGTTGGGTAATGCCGTAAGTAGAGTTTCTGCTATGGCTATAAAATTTCAAGAGGGAATTATGGGTGATATACCGCCAAGCAAACACGACCGTCATGAATATGACCAGGCGCTCGAAAACTGCCAATTCGACATTGCACTACAAGAGACCTGGGAACAGATAAGAGGTTTAAACCAGTATATTGACGAAGTAAAACCTTGGGAAATAGCAAAAGAAAAAGATGACGAGCATTTAAGTGAAGTTTTAGCTCAGTGTATTAGTGATTTAATTGAGATAGGTGAGTTAATTGAGCCGTTTTTGCCGAAAACTGCTGCAGAAATAAGTCATATTTTTGCTAAAGGCTTAGTAAGACCGTCTAAAACATCATTATTTCCTCGTAAAGATTTCTTTACTACCCCAAAAACTGATGCCTAAAACTGAAAATGCGACGCAAACCTTAGAGTTTTTTGACACTCACTGTCATATACACTTTTCCGACTACGGCCTTGAGCCAGTTACAGTACTAAAAAACGCTCTCGATCATGGCGTTACAAGGATGATGCTGGTAGGCTGTACTCTTGAAGATAGCCGAGCTAGCTTCGATTTTGTCAAAAAGCATAGTCAGTATGAATTATTTATTAGTGTCGGGCTTCATCCACATGAAGGCTCAGTTTATTGGGGGAAGCAGAAAGAACTAGATGAATTTACTGAGCTAGCAGCTAAACCTGAGGTGAAAGCAATCGGTGAGATTGGACTTGATTATTACTACGAGCATTCTGCCAAAGATGTCCAGCGCTCTTTATTGCGGTTTCAACTAGATTTGGCGGCAAAGCATAATTTGCCTGTAATATTTCATTTAAGGGGCGCGTCAGATAATCCTAATGAGGCCTACGATGATTTTTTTACAATACTTAGTGAATACAAAAATATCAGAGGTGTGGTACATTGTTTTAGTGCAACCGAGCGAGAGCTCGATAGAATCTTAAAAGAGGGGCTGTACGTAGGCTTGAATGGAATCATGACGTTTACTCGTGATGAATCACAGCTTGCCGCAGCTAAACTTGTGCCACTAGATCGTTTGGTCCTGGAAACAGATGCGCCATACTTGACTCCAAAGCCGTTTCGTGGTACAATTTGCGAGCCTAAACACGTAGCAACAACTGCGATGTTTCTGGCTGAACTTCGTGGTGAAAAACTCGGAGATTTGGCCGCGGCAACAACGGACAACGCACGCAGGCTTTTCGGAGTTTAACTATGGGAAAAACACAACTACCACATACGCATGAATCATTAGACGATCAAGAGATTATAAGACGTCAGTTTGCTCATAGGATTGAACAAGTAACTACTGCCCTAAATCTATTGGAAGCAGCGGTACTTGGACGCAACAGAGTTTCTAAGGCAACCGGTAAGATGGTTGTCAGCAATGAAGGCTATCAACCACGAATGCGCATAGATGGTGATTCATCTAAATGGAACCATGCCTCTAGGCTTGGTGCTTTTTATTCTCAGAAAGCTGTGGTAGCTCCGCACAGCGAAATTAAGCACGATCCTCACGCCGGCAAAGATACTGTTTTAGAAGCTGGAAATACTCCACTCATGGAAGGTGCTATGCTTGGCAGAGATTCAGGCAATTTTGATGCGTATAATTACCATTTAGATAAGATGCATTGGCAAATGCTACAAGAAGAGTCGAAACAGCCAGCACAAGGCGCGAATTCTGATAACCCGAACACCCAAGTTGCACGAGCGGAAGCTAATGTTAGTGCGGCTTTTGCTGACTTGGGTCAAACAATCGCTTCTGAGGATCAGTTTACCCTGGCAGCATAGAATGCGGCTAAGATTTACAGGATTATAGGCGAACACATGCTACTAAGTAATTTATTCAAACATAAGCAGTCTGACGTTGTAGAAGATAAGCGAGCGGCTGTTCAGCGTAATTTATTACGCCGCGAAGCCGCAATCGGCGGACAGCTCTTCGGCACTATACCGGCTGGCGGGAGACGAGAGTTTTTCTGTTTAGATGAACGAACCTGGATTTGGCACGAAGAATGGCTCAATAAAGGCAAGCGATTAGTCAGAACTACCCGCTACGATGTTCGACCGAACGCAATACTAAAAGCTCAGGACGGCGGCGGCTATCATATGGTTAGCATGGAAGAAGCTGAACATCTTATGAGTGCGGTTAGGCTTTATCACGAGCGAGTCTCGCGCGAAATTTACGGCGTAGAGACTTAAATCCAGTGGGTGAGGCGATAAAAAAACCGCTAAAGCAAGTCTATCTAGATTACGCGGCTGCAACCCCGTTAGATAAATTTGTACTAGAAGAAATGCTTTCGGTAGCCAATGATTATCAAAACCCATCGGCAATATACTTGGCTGCTCGCGCTAACAGAAATCGACTTAAAGAGTTCAGAGCTCGAGTTGCCAGAGTAGTTGGCTCGCTCGAAGATGAGGTGATATTTTCAGCTGGAGCAACCGAAGCAAATAATATTGCAATTAGGGGCGCTATAGGGGCGCACGGCGGCAGAGCAGTTTTTTCTGCGGTTGAACATCAGGCTGTTATAAAAACCAGCCCTGACGCTCTAATTTGTCCAGTAAACGATCGAGGGGTAATTGACCTACATAATCTCGAGCAATTAATAAGCGACGAGGTTTCGGTAGTAAGCATAATTTATGTTAGCAATGAAGTAGGGACTATTCAGCCAATCAGTAAAGTGTCTGAAATTGTTAAGCAGAAAAAACTAGATCGATTGAGCAGAGGCGTAAAGATGCCACTATATTTTCATACCGACGCCAGTCAAGCTTCGGCTTGTATGCCACTTAGTGTTAATAGGCTTGGTGTCGACATGATGACTCTGAACGGTGCCAAAATGTACGGTCCGAAACAATCTGGATGTTTGTACATAAAGTCTGGCACGGTTCTAGCTCCAGTAATATTTGGTGGAGGCCAAGAGTTCGGGCTTCGGAGCGGCACAGAATCACTTATGCAGATAGCCGGGCTTACGAAAGCTCTCGAAATGGCGGCCGCTAAACAGAAAAGTGCTCGTAAACAGCTTGAGATCGTCCACGATATGCTATGGAAGGGAATCGATTCTCTTGCGGTAAACGCTATTAAGCTGGGTCACCCTAAACAGTCTAGCCCTCATATACTAAGCGTCAGATTCCCTAATACCGACAACGAACGCCTGGCAATGGAACTCGACGAAAGAGGCGTACTGGTTGCTACAGGTTCAGCGTGCAAGGCGAGTGACGACGAACCTTCAAAAGTACTTCTTGCGATGGGGCTTAGCCGCGAAGAGGCGGGTGAAACTCTGCGTTTTTCATTTGGACGACAAACTACTGAAAAAGAAATTAGTTATGCAATCAAAGCTTTAGCTGACTGCTTGCGTTAAAAAAAGCTTTAGCGTTATAATGCAATGGTAATAAAACCGCTATAAGCGAACATGAAAATAAAAACCATTTATAAATATCTAAACAGGCGCAGAATAACCGCACTTTTCGGGCTTTTTGGTATGATTTTGATTAGCCTCAGTCATCCTCTAAGTGCACAAACTGTAACTCAAGGATATTCTTATGACGGCGTCGTACAGCGTGGCATGGTGGTCTCCCTAAAAGCAGAAGACACGAGCCAGATTGAGCTAGCTACAATCGAGAACAGCGACCGTGTGCATGGAATTGTGGTTGACCCGAATGATGCACCCGTTACGATAAGTAGTGATGATCAAAAAGTTTTCGTGGCCACTGTCGGCCGTTTTGATGTTTTAGTGAGCGATCAAAACGGCGTTATACAGCCGGGTGACTTTATCGCTTTGTCCTCTATTTCGGGAGTCGGTATGAAGGCTGACGAGAATGTGGGGGTTAGCATAGGAAAAGCTCTTGGCAATTTTGACGGTCAGAGTGGTGTTGTCAGTAACGTTGAGCTAAAAGACGACCAGGGGGGCAGCCAGAAAGTAAATGTAGGAAGAGTCCAGGTTGATATAGGTGTCGGCGCTAACCCACTCGCTAAACCCAAAAGCTCTAATTTGCCGGAATATCTTCAAAAAGCGGCCGAGGAAATAGCCGATAAACCAGTGGGATCGATAAGGGTTTACCTAGGCTTAGTAGTGTTAGCCGTCACAGGAGCCATCGCCGGTAGCCTATTGTACGGGGGGGTAAAAAGCGCAATTATATCCATCGGCAGAAATCCATTATCCAAAAAATCAATCATTCGCGGGCTAATTCAGATAATTATCACAAGCATTATAATTTTAATAATTGGCATTTTTGGAGTATATTTACTTATAAAGCTTTAGCATATTGATAAATAGGTGGGAGTAAAACAAAAGTGACACTTACGGTGTTGATAATAGTGCTAGTTGGAATAGGTCTTGCTACCGGAGGCTTTATTTGGTTTATGCTATCTCCTCGCAAATCCAAAGAAGTTCAGGTCGATTACGCGACAATGGCTGAAACAGACGTTGAGCATATTTTTAACGATGAATTCCGTGAGGAGCTACGTAACAGGGGTAGATTGCACTTTGAAAAGATAATCGGCGAGAATGCTATGTTTTTGCAGCAGGATTTAAGACTGACTACCAGCCAGCTTAATGACTTTATGAAGCAGGAAATTATCAAAACACTCAAGGAAGAGTTTAGTCGCTATGAAGAATCGATTAACGACGCCAAACAACTAGCAATAGACTCAATTCAGAAAACTCAGGCGACTATTGAAGAGCAACGTATTGTCCTTACCGAACAGATTGAAAAGCAGCTTAGCACCGAAAAAGCTCGTCAGTTAGCACGATTCGAGAAGCACATGGCCGAGATAGTCAATCATTATGTCTTGCAAGCCATTGGCGACCAGATTGACTTAAGTGATCAGCTAGATTTTATTCTTGCCGATATGGAAGAAAACAAAGAAGCGATTGTGCGGGATGTCGCAGATGGAGCATAAACAAAGCGTTGCCTTGCCGGCATCAGTTGCTAGCCCAGTAGAGGTTGGCAGGATGCTTAGAGAAGCCGAGAAAATTAATGACTTTTTGGAGCAGGCGGCTGTCCGAAAAACAGGCGAACCTATGATTTTACCTAAGACTAGCCGGCTACTTGATGATCTTATACAAGTAAACGGCAAAAACATGCTTCAGGCCGAAGATAGAAAATACATACTTCAGGTGCTGCGCAAGATTAAAAAAGACGCTCCGGTGGTACATATGAGCTTTAGTGCTGATCCGAGCCCCCAGTTCATGTTGAAAATGATCGAGTGGCTCAGAAGTAACATTCACCCGTTCGTTTTGGTTAGAGTTGGATTGCAGCCAAATATTGGTGCTGGTTGCGTAATGCGTACAACTAACAAACATTTTGATTTTTCTTTAAGGCAGCATTTCAACAAACATTACCAGTATTTTGTTGATAAGCTCCACGAAGTAGTAGAGATGGAAGATAAAGTGCCTGCCGTAGCTCAGCCTGCTGTTCAGGAGCCTGCCGCATGATATTTTCGATTACAATTATAGGCGTCACTAGGCAATGCCTTGCATTGCCCTTTAGGGGGTGGAAGATGAAGTCCAAATTTATTTTGGACGATTCTGGAGGGCGAGAACTGCCAGAGGCAGTTAGCAGGGAAGACTACTCTTCAAAACTTGTTTTGATAGATGTAGTTTCGGGGCCGCAGAATGTGGCGAGCCCCTCCTGGAGTAATTCATGAGTAATTCGCAGCATTTTGAGAAATTAGTTTCTGAAGGCAAGCCTGTAGGCGAAGTTATTGGTGTTGAGCAGTTTTTGGTTCGCATCCACGGGCTTCAACCTTGTAATATTCACTCTTTAGTGTTGTTTGACGACGGTAGCAAGGGTTTTGTCCATCAAGTTCTACAAGACCAGGTTGTTGTACTTCATCTTGGCGAAAAAACATTATCTATCGGTGCCGTCGCCGTGATCCAGCACCAAGAATTGGTGTGCAAGGTTGGTAAAGATTTTATCGGCAGGGTTATTACAGTTCAGGGCGAGCCCTTGGACGGCAAAGGTCCAATTGCTGCTGATGGGGTGCATCCTGTATTTGAGATGGCGCCGCCACTTTACACTCGCAAACTTCTAGATACCCAGCTAGAAAGCGGAGTCATGGCGATAGACGCATTGTTTCCGATTGTACGTGGCCAGCGTATGGCGCTACTCGGTGACAGCAAATCGGGTAAAAGCACATTAGTAACTCAACTGACACTTAATCAAAAAAATACCGATCAAGTCGTTGTTTTTGTTCTTATTGCAAAGCGTCGAAGTGACGTTGATACGCTACTTAGTAGCCTAAATGAAAACGGTGCTATGGAAAAAGCAATAGTGATTGTTAGTACCATGTTTGAAAGTTTGATAGCTAGCTATATAGCTCCGTATGTTGGAGTTGCAATGGCTGAGTACTTATGGAAAGAACTAGGACAAGACACGATTATAATTTATGACGACTTGTCGTCGCACGCACATGCTTACCGTGAGGTAGCCCTGATGAGTGGTGTTAGCCCTGGACGCGACAGCTATCCAGGCGACATGTTTTATGCTCACTCGTCGCTTCTGGAGCGCGCTGGCAGGCTTGACAGCAACGGGGCGCATCTAACAAGCATTCCACTTATAAATGCAGCAGGTGGAGATATTACCGCGTATTTACCAACCAACGTTATGTCTATAACCGACGGTCAGTGGATTCTGGATATGGGCATCTTCCGTACAGGTATAAGGCCGGCTATTAATATTGGGCTTTCGGTTACCCGTGTTGGTGGCGTGGGACATAACAAGCGACAAAAAGACCTTGCCTCAAAGACTTTAAAACTCTTAGCGGACTTCCGCCAAGCAGAGGAATTCTCTCACTTCGGTAGCGAACTTGCACTTGAAGCAAAAAGAGCTCTAGATATCGGACGTTATCTTTTTAATACAATGACCCAGTCGCCGTCAGATACTTATTCGTTTATCGAGCAGGAATTAATGCTAGATATTGTGCTTAATCTGAAATCTGAGGAACAGCTCGATGTAAATGAAATGAAGTTGAATGTCAAAGAAATTGCAGTCAAGGTAACTAAGGACGAAGACTTTGACAAGTTTCGTGACGAACTAAAAGCCAAATGCATTGTGGAGCTAAAGAGATGAAAAAGAATTTAGCCATCAGCCATCAGCCATCAGCTTTAAGAATTTTTAGTATAGCTAAGAGCCGAAAGCCGAAAGCCGAAAGCCGAAAGCTCGTAAAACCGGAGGTTTTACGATGAAGCGTCCAGCAGAAATAGAACTTGAAGAAAAGGCGATGGGTACCTTAACCGAGCTAACGAGTGTTTTTGAAGGCATTGCAAGCATG
Source organism: bacterium (assembly GCA_030854905.1). Lineage (GTDB taxonomy): Bacteria > Patescibacteriota > Saccharimonadia > Saccharimonadales > SZUA-47 > JALYRK01. The sequence goes on along the minus strand of JALYSF010000031.1, from coordinate 882 downwards.
AGAATTGCACAAATCAAGAACCAAGTTATGCAAGCAACGAAGTTTTTCGATGAACTGTGGGGTATTTACTCTCAGATAAGGGTTGACAGTTATTTTCACTTTGGTCGCAGCCATCAGGAGGTCGAAGTTAGTAAAAAGGAACTTTATATAATTATTACTGCTGAAGGCGGATTTTCAGGCGATATTGACCAAAAGCTAATCCAGTTGATGCTTAAATCATATGATAAAGAGAAAAACGAAATCATTGTTATTGGGCACCATGGGGCCCTGCAGCTTTCCCAGCGTAATATCGCTTTCAAAAAATACTTTAAGTTGCCGACCAAAGACACGAATATTAATGTAACGCCTATCATTAAAGAAGTTCAGAAATACGAAAAAACAAGGGTTTTTTACCAGGAGTATGTATCGCTTATGGTGCAAGATATCAAGAGTATCGAGTTGTCGGCAGCTGTTCAAAACCAGGGTAAGAGAGCCGGAAAGGCGGGCGAGTATATTAGCGAATCCAACTATATTTTCGAACCAAGCAGTTACGATGTTGTAGATCACCTTGAGAGTTCGATGATGCAGATTGCAATGAGTCAGTTAATCTTAAATTCTAAGCTAGCTCAGTACGCCTCAAGGTTCCGTGCAATGAGCGCATCTCACACTAGAGCCGACGAGGCTAAAACCGAGCTCCACCTTGATTACAACAGAGCACGCCGAGCCATAAAAGATGAACGTCTCAAAGAGATGATCAACGGCTTACGTAAATCGAGGGTGACAGCATGACGCATAATATATACATTCAAAAAAGTATACCGTTAACAGAGCTTAGAGATTGCTCAGGCAATGCTTCAGCATTGACCTTTAGGTGGGGGAAAGCGCTGTTTGAATTTAGTTCAA
>JALYSF010000030.1 GCA_030854905.1 bacterium | reverse complement strand
CCTCAGTAAATTCTCACCCCTCCAGACCCCCCGACTCAACTCTAAACAAAACTAATCCCTCCGCTACAGCTCACCCCAAATATTCATATCCACGCCGGCCGTCTCAATAATGAATATGAGATTGGTGTCGATTTTGCGATTTATGTCAGCCTAAGTGCTTCGTATACCACTACATATTTGCCTAGATCGCTTTCGGCAATTTCTGCCTGCAAGTACTCTCGGCAATCAAACCTACATTCCCATACACTCTGTTGAATCTTCACAAACTTGAGTTCTCTTAATATTAACCTTAAGCGCTGGCGCTTCACTCTTTCCTCTTCAGGAATATCAAAAATTACTATCAGTTTCGCACCTTTGCTTAATAACTTTGGCTTATACAGTTTGATATTTCTTAAACCTTTAGCGGTAAGACGGGGTATATTATCGTCGTCAACAAATATAAGGCCATTTTTGATAGCGCGATAGTATGCAGAGTGAAGTGTGCGTTCGTTGATTTTGTGCAATTTATCTAGCTCCTGAAAAAAGCTTTTAGGATAGAATGATAGCTTTGCATTTGCTTCCGTGAAAGGGATAAAAGCCTTCAAAATGTATTTGGTTGTATCTGATATGTGCATCTCATACTCAATTATACGCCGGCCGGCTCAAATGTGAATATGGGAGGAGTTTGGTATAGATTTTGGTATAATTGTATGTTGATATGCAGAAGATAATTTTGTTTTATAAGTTTGTGCCGATTTCTGATACAGAAACGGTTATGTATTGGCAACGAGCTATTTGCGAAAAGTTTGGTCTAAAAGGCCGGATAATTATTAGCCCGCACGGCATCAATGGCACGCTTGGGGGTGATCTTAAGAATCTTAAATACTATACACGAGAAATGAAATCGCACAGCTTATTTGAGGGCATTACCTACAAATGGAGCGGTGGCGGCACCGAAGATTTTCCGAAGTTAAAGGTGAAAGTTAAGCCTGAAATAGTAGCTTTTGAAGCGGCCGATGAGATTGTAGTTGGTAAGAATGGCATCGAAAACGGCGGCAAACACTTAAAGCCTGCAGCTCTGCACAAACTTATGGCAGAGCGTGGGGATGAAGTTATTTTTTATGATGGTCGAAACAAATACGAAGCCCAGATCGGTAAATTTAAAAATGCGGTTGTACCTAATACCGTTACGAGTCGAGACTTTAAAAAAGATATAGAAGAAGGCGAGATAGCTAAGTATAAGGATAAGCCGATTGTGACCTATTGTACTGGAGGAATCAGGTGCGAGGTTTTGAGTGTAATGATGAAAAATCGAGGATTTTCCGAGGTCTACCAAATGGATGGTGGAATCGTAAAGTACGGCGAAAAATATGCCGACGACGGATACTGGGAGGGCAAATTGTTCGTTTTTGACGACCGTATGAAAATGGGATTTTCTAACAAAGCAAAAGATATTGCCGACTGCGAAAAATGCGGCACCAAAACTAGCCATCAGGTGAACTCAACCAACATTCGCCGCAAACTACATGTAGTTTGCGAAGCCTGTGATTCGGCTAATTAAATTAGATCCTCCACTGATATACGAGCTAACCTGCCGATGTCGCTGTAAGCTTGCGTCTCTCGTGGTGATACGCAGCCAGAACGATATATATCTGCTTCGGATGCAAGTTCAACGAGCATTTTTTTAGCTTTAGCCGTTGGCAGGGTTCCACTTCTATTATTATTTACTATATCTGTTATATCATTCTGAAAACGTTCGCATAGTGGCAGGACGGGTCTTTGTATACCCTTATAGTTATTTGGCATTATCGGCAACTTTCTGAGATTGTGGTTGACATTTTCATAGATATTATTAAATATATAATGAAATTAGAAAGTTGTAAATGACTGAGTTTGATAACTTAGCTGAAAGGTCAATGAGAGGGGTAATGGGTGCGCTATTTAGTGTGAGCGCACTTTCCGTACGCCTTCCGCTAAGCAAAGATTTAGTGTGATTGCTACAATGAGTTCATGTCGACAAGTCAGCTAGTAACTAAACTCAAAGAGCTCCCGGATACCCCGGGGGTTTATTTTCATAAAAATGCCGATGGAGAGATTATATACATCGGTAAAGCCGCGGTATTGAAAAACCGCGTTCGTCAGTATTTCCAAAAATCTCGTTCTCGGGATGCGAAAACAGACGCACTTGTCGCTGAGATAGCAGACTTGGAGTGGATCGAAGTCGAGACAGAAATTGACGCTCTGTTTCTCGAGGCTGAAATGATTCGCCGCTATATGCCGCCGTATAACATCCTGCTGCGTGACGATAAGTCGCTAAGTTTCGTGAGGATAGATTTTAAATCAGATGTTCCTATGGTTACGATGACTCGTCGGCCGTTAGATGATGGCGCGGAGTATTTTGGACCTTTTGTTAGCAGTTACGCCGTCAAAAAAGCTCTGCGATATCTCAGGCGAATATTCCCGTTCTATGGTGATTTTGGAGCTAAGCCAAAGCTTCGAAAGAGTGGTTTTGGTAGGAGTAAACTTTACCAACAAATCGGGTTAGAGCCAGATATCGAATCCCCAGAAGGCCTAGCAGAATATCGATCGAATTTAAGGAGATTGGTTAGCTACATCAAAGGTAATCGTGTCCAGTTAATAAATGAGCTAGAAAATGAGATGAAAAGCGCATCTAAACTGGGCGAATTTGAACGCGCTGCTCTTGCAAGAAATCGGCTTTTTGCCTTGAAAGACCTGACTAAGCAAATCATATTTTCTGACCGTGAGTTTTTAGACATTAGTAAAGATGAAGGACTAGCCGGACTTGCCAACTTACTAGGATTATCAAAAATTCCTAGGCGTATCGAAGGTTTCGATATATCGCATATGAGCGGCACGGATACGGTTGCTAGCATGGTGGTTTTTAGCCAAGGAATTCCAGAGAAATCCGCATATCGTAAGTTTAAAATGCGTCATCCTGGAAATGATGATTTTGCTCACACGAACGAAGTTATTAGGCGTCGTATAAGTGAAAAAAATATTAAACAATGGGGGTTACCTGACATCTTTCTTATCGATGGCGGCAAAGGTCAGCTGTCCGCCGCCTGGGCTGCCCAAAATGAGGCTTTAGGACTCACTATAAAAAATAAAATTCCGATGATAGGATTGGCAAAAAAAGAAGAGGAAATCGTCATAAAACTTAGCGAAATCGACAATTCCGAGAAAGTTATACAGACAGCAAAAAATCTCGAAGCATATATTCGCCAAAGCGAGGATTTTTTGCTAATAGAGCTGCCCAAAAATTCTCATATTGTAAAACTACTTCAGCGGATAAGGGACGAATCACATCGATTCGCGGTTAGTTATCATTCAACGCTAAAAAGATCGCGCCAAACAGTTAGTTGGTTAGATGAAGTACCCACTATTGGCCCACTAACACGTAAGAAATTAATTCGGCAGTTTGGCAGTGTCAGGGCAGTAGTTCAGGCTAGAAACGACGAACTTATTACAAGCATCGGACCTAAAAAAGCGGCTATCCTAAAACAATATATTCGCGCTTCTAAGAAAGGCAACGCATGAAATTCGAAAGTAGCTTCTTTAGCAGAAACAGATTGAATCTACGTGAAACCTGTGAGGTTCAGGCGTTTATTTTCGCGAGTAATGGAGTTTTACAGCGAAACGGCGATAGCGACTATCGTTTTAGGCAAGACAGTAATTTCTGGTATTTGACAGGTGTTGACGAACCAGATTGTTGGCTTTATATGGACAGCACAGGCGACTATTTGGTATTGCCGGAACGTGAGAAACACCGTGACCTATGGGAAGGTAGCATTGACAGCTCAGAACTTACTAACTTGAGCGGTATAAAAAAAGTGATTACTCGTAAACAGCTCGAAGCAAGATTAAAAAAACATAAGCCCGCTATGCTTGGATCCATAAAAGCCCCGGAGGCATATTTAAACCATTTTGGGATGTATACCAACCCGCACCGCGGATATCTACATAGTTACTTGCAAAAGCTAAATTTAGTCGTTCATGACTGCAGGCTTGATTTGGCGCGTTTGAGGCAAATCAAGCAGCCTGTTGAACTTGAAGCCATGCAAAGCGCAATCGATACGACCTGTGAGACTTTGCAGGACATTAAAAACAACCTAGAAAATTATAAGAATGAGTCTGATGTAGAAATTGCGCTTAGACAAGGGTTTTTGAATCGGGGCTCGAGCGAACACTCGTTCAATCCGATTATAGCTAGCGGAAAAAATGCCTATAACATACATTACCGTAAGAATAATCAGACTATTAAAATTGATGATTTATTACTACTCGATCTCGGCGCAGAATGTAATAATTATGCCGCTGATATTACTCGGACATGGGCTGTCGGCAAACCGACTCTCAAAAAAGTACGTGCATACGAACTTATTAGTCAAGTTCAAGAATTTGCGTTTAACACTGCCAAGCCGGGAATTACCATAAAACAACTCGATAAAACTGTCAGAGATTTTTATGCCGGCAAAGCAGTAGCGGCCGGGTTTATAAGATCTAAAAATCATATAAATGAAATATTTCCTTACTCGCTTTCACATTTTTTAGGGTTAGATGTACATGATGCTGGAGATTACGATTCGCCTTTAGCCGAAAATAGCGTAATTACGATTGAACCAGGGCTACATATAAAGGCAGACCAGCTCGGAATGAGAGTAGAGGACGACATATTAATTACAAAATCAGGAAATATAATACTCAGCCGTAACCTACCGCGACAGTTGTAAGAGTGTTATAATTAACTGTAATAATGCCAAGTAATAGAATCGCGCGCTTTGCCATCAGGTGGTTTGTTTGCGGATTAGGGCTTTGGATAGCGTCTAATCTTTTAGGCGCCGACCGTATTAATTTTCAGGACAAATTTAGCGTGATTGTAGGTTCTGGTTTTGCGCTGGCGCTTATAAACACTTTTCTAAAACCACTAATAGTCTTTTTTTCTTTACCGGCAGTGCTGTTAACTCTGGGCATATTTATGATTGTCATAAACGGGGTAACTGTGGTGCTGGCAGCTAAGCTATACGGCCCCTTGGAGGTTGCAGACTTTGTAAGTGCAATGCTGGCCGGAGTCGTAGTCGGTTTGGTAAACTTTTTTGTAACGGCATTGATTGAAGAAGAGCGAGTATGACTCTAGCCTATAATTGTGATAATTTGATAAGTAACTTAAGTAATTTATTTGGAGGATACTAAGACAATGAATATTTGGTTTATAGCAGCGGTCGCGGCGGGACTATTAATGACTATTTTAATTCTGCTGCAAACTAGAGGCGCTGGACTTGGTGCGGGGCTAGGTGGCGGAGGCGAAGTCAATACAGTCAGGCGAGGTTCTGAAAAATCAATTTTCAGCCTTACAATAATATTTGCGAGTATCTTTGCATTTTGCTTACTTGCAGGAATTGTCACAGTCTAATAAATAAAGGTGGGGATAGATAAAAAGTGGTAAAAAAATTACTCCGCACCAAATCGATAAACGACTTTAGGCGTGATTTAAAAATTAAACGCCGTAGGATGTTACGAGCCGGTGAAGATGCCAACGCCATGGCTGATCGGCACTTTTTCAATCGCTTAAGTCAGGTTTCTGGCATTAGGCGGTTTTTAGCTAGTTGGCTTGCTTTAATGTTGCTGCTCATTTTCGGTGTTGGATGGCAAGTAATGAGCCTAGGACGCTATTATTTACAATTGCAGCCAGTCCAGGGGGGTACATATCGAGAAGGTGTGTTAGGTAGCTACACTAACGCCAACCCGATTTATGCCACAAGCGTTGCTGATAGTTCGATAAGCGCACTTATATTCTCAGGTCTTTTATCTTACAACACTGATAACGTATTAGTTCCAAGTCTAGCCGAAAGCTGGAGCGTAGATGACGCAGGGAAGGTTTACACTGTGAAGATCCGTAACAATCTAAAGTGGCACGATGGTCAGCAATTCACCATAGAAGATGTACTTTATACTTTTGAAACTATCCAGGATGCCGATGCCCGATCACCGCTTTTCAGAAATTGGCAAGGTGTAAGCGTAACTTCAACAGACCCTTCAACCGTAGTATTTAGCCTCTCTTCGGCGTTGTCAGGATTTGAATATTCGCTTACAACCGGAATCATACCCAAGCATCTGCTGTCCGAAATAGAACCAGCACAGCTTAGGAGCGCAAATTTTAATACTATTAAACCCGTCGGAACTGGCCCGTTCAAAATGAGTTCAGTTGATGTATCAGGAAATTCAGTTGATAACAGGCAGGAAATAATATCACTAAGTCGTTATGATAATTTTCATTTAGGGGCGCCTGAGCTTGAAAATTATGTACTGAGAGTTTTTCGTAATGGCTCACAATTATTGCAGGCTTTTGATAATCGGGAGCTCAATGCTGCTATTGGGCTAAGTTCCACTGATATAGATGTAAATCAAGATAGCCTGGTAGTCTACAACATACCTCAGCTGAGTGCAGTTATGCTTTTTATGAATAACTCATCTCCATTTCTAAGTGACGTTAAGGTGCGGCAAGCCTTAGTTCAATCTACAAATGTGCCAGAAATACTACGATCGATTGGTTATCCTCTTATACAAGTTGACCAGCCGTTCCTGCGCGGCCAAGTAGGATACGACAAAAGTTACGCGCAGTATGGCTATGATTTAGGGGCAGCCAACAAGCTTCTCGATGAAGCAGGCTGGGCAAAAAACAGTAACGGAATTAGGGAAAAAGACGGAAAGCAACTAAAATTCAGACTATTTTCACAAAGCCTAGCTGAGTATGCGCTCGTAGTTCAAAAGTTACAGGATCAGTGGAGAGCAATCGGTGTTGAAATAGATGCAATACTGCAGCCGGAGGAAGATCTGCAGACGGGAGCAATCGCTCGACATGATTACGATGCATTGCTTTACGGAATATCTATCGGCCCAGACTCCGATGTCTATCCATACTGGCATAGTTCGCAAGCGGATCCTCGCTCACCAACAAGACTTAATTTATCTGAATTCAAAAATGCTGCAGCTGATAATGCTCTTGAGGCTGGTCGCTCACGGACAGATGATGCTCTACGCGCGCTAAAATTCAAACCGTTTTCTGAAAACTGGAAGATGCAAGCTCCAGCTATCGGTCTTTACCAGCCTAGATTCTTATATGTGGTTCGCGGTCAGCTATCGGGCTTCGCTCCAAACAGGTTAAATAGTGTTTCGGACAGGTTTAGAAATGTGCATCATTGGACAATCAGACAACAATTCTCTCCAACGTTATGATTCAGACAGCCAACGTTTATAATATTATTTGAAATCAGGTTTTGTGCCGCGATGGCGGAAATGGTAGACGCGCTAGTTTCAGAGACTAGTGGGAGCAATCTCGTGGAGGTTCAAGTCCTCTTCGCGGCACCAAACGTGATTTTCATAAATTATTGGTGAAAATTTTATAAACCACTTATGCTATCATATTCATAGAATTATGAAGTTTATATCTGGAAAGTGTCTTTTAAATGAATAAGGTTGCGCACTACTTACAAGAACATGTTGTTGGCGAAGTTTATGCCAGTCATGATGTCCGTGAACATTTCAGCAAAGATGCAAGTATATTTGAACAAACGCCGGCATTAGTTGTGTATCCGCGCTCGGAAAACGATGTACGCAAAACTGCTAGGTTTAGTTGGCAACTCGCAGAAAGAGGCAGGGTAGTACCGATTACTTCTAGAGGAAGCGGCACTGACTTGACGGGAGCGGCTATTGGCTCGGGAGTAGTTTTAGTTTTTCCTGCTCATATGAATAAAATCCTTGAACTTGATCCAAAAAGCGGAGTTGTTGCGGTTCAGCCGGGGACAAATTATGGAAAATTGCAACAAACCCTGTTTACGCACGGTCGATTTTTACCGGCTGCACCCGCTTCGGCAGATTACAGCACTATCGGTGGCGCCGTAGCTAATAATGCTTCAGGCTCAAAATCTTTCAAATACGGCGACACCCGCGAGTATGTCAGGGGCTTAAGAGTTGTACTAGCTAACGGTGAATTAATCGAGACAGGGCGGCTTAGTAAGCGTGAGCTCAAAAACAAGATGGGCTTAGCTAGCATGGAAGGCGAAGTTTACCGCGCTCTAGATTCATTGATAGAGGAGAACAGATCAACAATCGCGGACAATGAGTCTAAACTCACAAAAAGCAATGTCGGCTACAATGTTCAGTCTGTGAAGCGTAAAGACGGCAGTTTCGATCTAACCCCGCTTCTGGTTGGTAGCCAAGGAACTCTTGGAATTATCACTGAAGTTGTTTTAGACTGCGAAGCTCATAATCCTGAAACCTCACTAGTTATGGCTGGTTTCGACACTATTGAAGCGGCACTTCTCGCTATCGATGAAATCAAGAAGATGAAACATACGCCCAGTGAGCTGGATTTTGTTGATAAGAATTTGCTTCAGTTCGCAAAAAGAACAAACCCGCACGTTTTAAAAGGCTATTTTGACGAAGCTATGCCTGCAATATTATTATTTGCCGAATTCGATGATGAAAGCATGCGTCTTCAAAAGAAGCTAGTTAAGAAATATCACAAAATTATAGAGAAGCATGGCCAAATAGTTTTGGAATCAAAAGACGAAGAATATATTGATAGGGTAAGAGCAATTAGAGATATTGCTTCGGGAGTTTTATCTCATAACGAAGGCGCCACCCGGGCAATACCGATCATAGATGACGCTACCGTCCCAGGCGATAAATTTGGGCAGCTACTGAGTAATATTGACTCAATAATGAGAAATTACAATCAGGCGGCTTACGGAATCTGGGGTCATGCGGGAAATGCTAGTGTACACGTTGCACCTTTCTTGGATCTATCTATCTTAGGCGACAGACAAAAAGTCTTCAAAATGGTCGACGAATATTATTCTATGGTTTTGAAACTTGGAGGATCTTTAAGCGGGGAACATGGCGATGGAAGGCTCCGAGGCGCGCTTCTACATATGCAACTGGATTCCAAAATGATGGAAGTCGGTAAAGCCGTAAAAAAGATTTTTGACCCGCACGATATTTTAAATCCCGGTTTAAAGTTCCAGGCTAGTATCGAAAAATCAAAAGCAATGCTACGTTCAGAGTATTCTATTAGGCGTTTTGCCGATCACCTGCCTAGAAGTTAAATTTGAGTTTTTTATGACGAATCTGTATTATTAACAGGTTAAATGCGCGGGTGGTGGAATGGTAGACACGCTTGTCTGAGGGGCAAGTGCCGCAAGGTGTGGAGGTTCAAGTCCTCTCTCGCGCACCAGACGACATTTCAATAGCCTTTACTAGGCTGGCAAAGGGTTCTTTCCAGATTGGGAAGACCCTTTTTTCATTGTCTATAGTTAGGTTCAAGAACAAAATGCGGGCAACACGGTCTTTTTCAACTGCTGAACCTGCTCTCATCTTGTCAGGAGCTAATTTTACTAGGTTCAAGAACTGCTCTTTGGTTAGTTTGATTTTGCTTGGATTTGCAATCTTTTCCCTCAGCTTGCCAATCTCATCGTCTAAGTCTTGAGTCTCAATGGCAAGTAATTCAATTTTATTTTCGGTAATGGAATAGGCTTTCGAGCTACGGTTTATATTACCAAGTCCAAGTGACAATTCATTCAGCTCTCTCTTTTTATGAGCATTAGCTCCATTCTTGCTAGCAATATCTTGTTTAATTTTAAGGATTTTTACGTCAGTAAAGCTGTCTATACGCTTGCTGTAACGCTCATACGCTTCTTCTGATAGCTCTAACTTCTCTAATAGCTCGTATATGTCACTAAAGACGAATTTCGCTCTAACAGATTTAGGTTTACGAGAACAATCAGAGTTTTTGCACTCGTATGACAATACGTGGTGTGTGCTTCCGCCTGGCAAATTTTTGCCAACCGACATCCACTTATCACTTTTACAAACGCCACAATACACCATGTGCCTCAGTGGTTTGAATTCAGTTCTTTTCTTTGGGTCAATATCTCGCTTTCTGGTATATGCCAGAGCTTGAACCTGATTATAGATTTCCTCATCAATCATAGGCACAAAATCGAGGTGAAAACGAGGTAGGTCGATAGTCTGCTCAGTTTGCACAAGTAACCCATAGTAGAAAGGGTCACGGAACATCTGGCCTACGCTCTTTTCAGTGGGCACTATCTTTTTGCTAAATTTGTTCTTTCTCGATATTTTTGTCATGCGGTGATAGCCTTTTTCAAGCAAATATTCCAGTACAGTTTTGTTTGTTGCACCCCTCGCTCTCATATACCAAGCCTCTTGCACTACATCAAACCATTCGTTAGGACGATAACGTCCATCTGGTTCTCGTTTATAACCCCATTTGGGCTGACCACCTGATTTACCGTCTTCCCAGTTTCCAGATACTCCTCTACGAACTTTCTGAGAAAGGTCATCAGAGAAATGCTTGGATATTGAGAACATGATTCCGAGTGTGAGCTTTCCTGATGGGTCGTTAGTAAAATGATGAGATGGGAATTGCAGGTCTTTTATCTTGCCCTCATCAAGCATGTTAATAATTTGCCCACCGTCTAACATATTGCGAGAAAGCCTGTCTGGGGCGTAAGAAAGTACAGCGTCATACTTACCGCCA
>JALYSF010000057.1 GCA_030854905.1 bacterium | reverse complement strand
TAAATATACCCAAACAAAAAAGTCCACGAGGGACTTAGTACTTGAGCGATAGCGAACCGGCACTCTTAGTGCCGACTTTAGGTGGGGGACTGCAGATTTTGAATTTACTTCAAAATCAAAAGGGGGGAGCAAGCTCCCCCTTAAATATTATCTAGCGTCTTTTTCGCGTGCTTCTGCAATACGAAGTTCGCGGCCTGACAATTCTTGGCCGTTAAGACCTTCCATTGCTGCCTTAGCGTCATCGCCGTTTGCAAATTCTGCAAAGCCGAATCCACGTGAGCGGTTGGTTTCGCGGTCCGTAATTATACGTACGCTTGTTACTTCACCGTACTGTGACAAAGCTTCTTTAAGCTCATCCTCTGTAAGGTTATAACTTAAGTTGCTGATATATAGTTTTGCGTTCATTTCGCGTTATCCTGGGTCCTTTACCCGTAATTTTGGCTGGTTATTTAGTTTCCGCGAGAACGTTCGTGATTGCTATTATCTGCACTTAAGTTTCTTCGGAGCGTACCAAAATTATTGTAATCATAACATAATAGTTTAAATAACAGAAGTAAATAATGGGTTTTTTGATTATTGGTTAAGTTTAAACATCCGCTATACTAATTGGATATGAGAATAATTGTTTTTGGAGACAGTATTGCCGAAGGGCTTTACGATGGCCATGGAGGCTGGGTATCGAGGTTAGCTGGTGCAGAAAATAGTAAATCGGTTAAGAATATAGAAGCTGAAAAGAACTGGGTAATCAACGCATCAATCAAAGCAAATACTTTGGAAGGCGTGATGGAGCGTTTTGCTAAAGAATACGAAGTTCGTGTTAAACCCGATGACAAGTCTCTTGTGTTACTTGCGATTGGCATTAATGATGCTGCACTAAGAGACAATTTGGTGCTTACGGACGAATTTGAGTTCGCGGAAAAATACGGCAAACTCATCGAAATGGCCTACGATTACACTGACAACGTACTTGCGGTTGGCCTGACGGCAGTCGATGAAGAGATATCCGAAAATCTAAAGCATCTGTTTGCCGATAAAACTTACCCAAATAACCGCATAAATTTGTTCGAAGACTGCATTAAGCAAGTTTGTTTCGATAAAAGTGTGCCGTTTTTGCCAATACATGACGATTTTTTGAAAACACTTACTCGTACACCTCACTTACTAAGCCCAGACGGCTTGCATCCAGGAGACAACGGCCACAAATACATATTTGAACGTGTTTCTGCCGCAGTCAACGAACTTCTTGCTGAAACAAACTAGTAGTATACTTCAGCTCATGAAGACCGTCACATTTGGGGTATTCGCTCACCCCGACGACGAAGCATTCGGGCCATCGGCCACTCTCTATAAGCTTGCAAAATCCGGTTCGGATGTACATTTAATCCTGGTCACGGACGGTGATTCCGGCTATAACGCTGGCTATGATGACTTAGCTGCCACTCGTTTAGCAGAATGGGAGCAAAGCTGTAAACTCATCGGAGTGAATTCAAAAATCGCCTTACATTACCCTGATGGGGGACTAAGCAATAACCTCTACCACGAAATTTGCAAAAAAGCAGAGGAGTTTATCTATCAGGTTCTAGATAAATATGAGGAACCGGTCGAATTAGATTTCATTACTTTTGACTTTAGCGGCATCACAGGTCACCTAGATCATATCGCTGTCAGTTATATGACGACTCATATTTACTTGAAGCTGAAGGATAATACTCCAAAAAACTTCAAGGTTGGAAAGTTAAAATATTTTTGTATACCAGAAAGCATGCAGCCAAAATCAGATAACTCGTGGGTATTCATGCCTTGCGGCTGCAATGAAGATAAAATAGATGAGGTTGTTGATTACTCAGACATCGTTGAGATTAAAATGAATATTATGCGTTCTCATGAGTCACAAAAAGCAGATCTGGATCGCATGCTAAAAGTGTACTACACAGGTGATAATCCTTCTTGTTATAAAGACCACTTTGCCTATCACAAATAGGTCATGTTACACTACCTTCACGCTTTAACAATTAACTATCAAGAGAGTAGAGAGGGCCCCAGCCCGATGACCTACCGGCAACCTGCTGAGATACCTCGAAAGGGTGTCTTGTAATAAGCAAGGTGCTAAATCTGGACCGCTAATAATGCGGGAAGATAGCTGAGACTTATTTGGTCCTTTCTTTTCGCATTCAGGAGCGGGATAGAAAGGATTTTTTAATGTCAAAAAACATAACTTTTTTCACGAGTGAGTCGGTGGCCGCAGGTCATCCAGACAAAATTGCCGACCGTGTAAGCGACGCAATTTTAGACGCCATTCTAGCCCAAGACGTCAAAGCCAAAACTGGCATCGAATCAGTAGTTGGCGCAAATCGTATAGCACTGTTCGGTGAGATAAACACTGACGCCAAAATTGATTTTGAGGCAATCGCTAGGAAGACGGTCGCCGAACTTGGCTACACAAACCCTGACTGGGGATTTAGTGATAAATCAGTATTCGAAAACTATATTCATCATCAATCTCCCGAAATAGCGATGGGCGTTGAGGCTGATTCTGGCGCCGGCGACCAAGGAATGATGTTTGGCTTTGCCTGTAATGAAACACCGGAATTTATGCCTTTGCCAATCAGCATCGCCCATAGCCTTACTAAACGCCTTGACGAAGTACGCGAACAAAAAGTCTTAGACTTTGTTCGTCCTGACGGTAAAAGCCAAGTGACTGTACGCTACGAAAATGATAAACCAATCGGAATCGAGGCGCTAGTGCTGGCGGTAGCTCACAATGAAGACACCACTGCTAGTGTAGTTAAGCAACAAATATATCAACAGGTAGTCTTGCCGGTCTTAGAAAGTTATGGCTTTGAGTTTGAAGTGATGAAGCTAATCGTCAATGGGACAGGGCTGTGGCATATTCCGGGTCCAGACAGCGACGCAGGGCTTACCGGCCGTAAAATAGTTGTCGATACTTACGGCGGCTACGCTCGCGTTGGTGGCGGAGCTTTTTCGGGCAAAGACCCGAGCAAGGTGGACCGCAGTGGTGCCTATGCCGCCCGCTACATTGCCAAAAATATTGTCGCAAAAGGCTTGGCGGGCAAGTGCGAGGTCGGTTTGGCCTATGTTATCGGCCAGCCGAAACCATTGATGAAAACAATAGACTGTTTTGGAAGC
>JALYSF010000029.1 GCA_030854905.1 bacterium | reverse complement strand
GAGTAGGACCGCCTTTACCCATTATTAGTATGTTTACACGACCATCGCCTTCACCGTTCAGGATCTTAGGGTCTGGGTTCTCTTGTAGGGCTGCAGCACCAGTGCCTCCACCCTTGAAGATACTTCTGATCTTAGTATAAACATATCCTAGCCCAAGGCCTGCGAGTAAAACAACCACTAAGGTGGCAATACCAGCTCGTTTCATAACTTTTTTGCGTCTGGAACGATCCTTGCCTCTCTCGGCGCGCTTTTTTGATCTTCCGAATATTAGCTTGCGCTTTTTTTCAGGTTTTACATCGCCAGTGTTATCAGCTAAGTCCATATTTTCATTGTTTCCAAAAACTTGTCCAGAATTTCGATCTGCTGAGTTGTGTACGAAGCCAGAGCTAAAAACCCCTTCACCAGAAAACGCTCCATTGCCGGTTTCGCGCCTTATTGCAGTAAAGTTTGCAGGCGCTGAACCATGCCTGTAATTCCTGTCAAAACGCTTAGTAGGCACACTCCCAAAAGTAGAGGGCGCTTTAATGAAGCCGTCTACTGGGGATGCATTTCCGCTTTTAACCGGTTTGTGTCTTTTGAAATTATCCATTTACAATCCTTATATTATAGCGGTTTAGCTAGGCAATTAAAAACGGAATACTAAGGCCTATTAATATAAGGTATAGTTATTGTGATGGAACCAACAATACCCGACTCACCCAAACATAATAACGTAGCACCACCGAACATATACCCAGAGCCTGTCGAGCATCGTCAACAGTTAACTCGTGATCACCGAGACGGACTAAAAAGTATATTTTCGACTATCGGTCTATTATTATTGGCGCCAATTCTGGCCATATTTATAACTACCTTTGTTTTTCACTCGTACGAAGTTTATGGGGAAAGTATGGAGCCTACTATGAATAACGGCGACCGCTTACTAGTATTAAAAGCGCCGCGTACCTGGGCCAGCTTACGAGGTAACACTTATATGCCTGGGCGAGGTGAGATAATAGTGTTCAATAAGCCAGATTTATCAGTTGATAATGAAAACGGCAAGCAACTCATTAAACGAGTTATCGGCTTACCGGGCGATAGAGTTATGGTATCGGGCGGCACAATTAAAATATTTAACAGCGAACATCCGAATGGTTACAACGTTGATGCTGATACCGATTATGGCAGTACTATTCCAACTACAGAGGGAGATGTAAATATACTAGTACCTCAAAACGAAGTGTTCGTATGTGGCGATAACCGACTGAACTCACTAGATTCTAGGTATTTTGGAACAATTCGGACTAAGGATATTGTCGGGACCGCGGAGTTCAGAATGTATCCTTTCGGCAAGCAACGTTCATTTTAATTTCCTTAGTTTATCTTAAGACTATTTCAGGACCGGCGACTCTAATAAACAAGCAAGACTTAATGGTAAATCTCTTACTTTTTGTCCGTAAAAAGTAACAAAAACTCCTGGGCTAACCCTAAAGTCTTACTATTTCATTGTCAAAGAGCACAATGCTCGGGCAACTCAGCCTTTGCTTTGATAATTTTGGGAAGGCAAAGGCTTCAAACACTCCCTCGCTATAAATTGTGCTTATGACACTCACTAATCAGACTTCAGGGTTCGATGCCCAGACCCGGAGGACTAGCTAGTAGCTATTAGTCTTTAGCTATTAGGAATAACTACTTACAGCTAATAACTATAAGCTAAGAGCTTTATGGAGCGGAGTCCCGCTCATTATTTTCCTGGGTAGATGTTGTGAACAAACCGGCGTACTTCCTACCCCATGAAACAGGTTTCATGGGGACCCCGACTAGGTTGCCGAAGCTGTCTGAGTGATATTAGTGCTAGTAGCACTAATATTGCGAGTTCTGCAGGCAAGCCGGTTTTTGACATCAGCTACGCCAAGAAAATAATTCTGCGGGTCGTTTCTTTCCTCTATTTCTATTCGATAAAAGAAATAGAGTCGCAAATAGCAAGCCGAAGGCGTGCTGCGAAAATGAAGATGCTTAATTTAAAAGCTGTTTTTTAAGACTAGCTAATTCGTCTTCGTTTTTGTATGAAATTATAATTTGGCCTCCGCGTTTCTTTGGCTGAATAGTAACTTGTGTGTTCAGTCTTTTAGATAAACCGGTATCTACTAAGTTTTTTACTGAATGAGAAGGTTTAACTTTATTATCTTGAGCAAATTTTTCTGCTTGGCGAACGGTCCATTTTTGAGACAATATATTTTGTAGCAGTTCGTCTTGCTTTTCTACCAGCCCATCCAGAGATAAAATGGCTCGGGCATGACCTTCATTAATTTGGCTATTCTGCAAAGCTTTTATTGCCTCTTTGGGTAAATTAAGTAGTCGGACAATGTTGCTAATTGTGGTTTGTGCTTTACCGAGCCTATTAGCTATATCGCTAGCTTCGACATTGAACTCATTTTTTAACCGATATATCGACAATGCTTGTTCGAAGGGCGAAAGATCAACTCTTTGAACGTTTTCAATAAGCGAAATTTCAAGTTTTTCTAATTCCTTTAAGGTTCGTACTATAACTGGTAGCTTCTCTAATCCGGCTGACTTTGCGGCACGCCAACGTCTTTCACCTGCAACAATTTGGTATTTGCCGTCTTGCTCTACCGCTACTAGCGGTTGCAGTACACCGTGACGAGTTATTGAATCTGCAAGTCCTGCAAGTTCTACTTCGTCAAATTTTTTGCGCGGCTGATCAGGATCTGCGACTAAATCAGTTATAGAGATTATTCTAACTCGGCTTTTGTCTTCCTCGCTGAGCACATCTTCTATGTTCCCAGCAAAAAGCGCATCTATACCCCTACCTAAACCTCGATTATTTGACACGGTTTAATATCTCCTTCGTTAAAGCCTTGTAGGATCTTGCACCTTTGCTCCACTTATCGTGCTGCAATATGCTTAATCCAAAACTTGGCGCTTCGGCTAATCTGACATTTCTGGGGATTCTGGTTTTGAAAACTCTATCTCCAAAATGTTTTTCTACTTCGGCGACTACTTGTTCAGCTAAACTTGTACGGCCATCATACATAGTAAGAACCACTCCAAGTAGGCGTAAATCTGGGTTGAAGCCTTGTTTTACTCGTTGGATAAGGTCAACTAGCTGACTTAAACCCTCTAGTGCATAAAATTCGGTTTGTACAGGCACTAATACATCGTCGGATGCGGTTAGTGCATTAATGGTTAATACGCCTAGTGACGGAGGGCAATCGATTAAGATGATATCAAATGTAAGCCCTGATAAGGTATTTTTAAGCTGTCGCTCTCGGCTAGCTTTGCCTGCTAATTCAATTTCAAGGGCTGCTAAATCGGCACTCGAGGGAAGTAAGTATACTTCCGACTGACTCGTCTCATAGATACAATCACCAACAGGTACATCTCCAATCATACAATCATAGAGTGAACGCTCTACTTTTGATTTGTCTAATCCCAACCCACTCGTTGCGTTACCTTGTGGATCCAGATCGACAACTAAGACTTTCTTACCGGCTTTTGCTGCATAAGCAGCCACATTAATAGCGGTTGTAGTTTTACCAACTCCGCCCTTTTGATTTAATACTGCAATAGTTACCATTTGCTGTTTGCGCCCTCTTACAGCTTAAGCATATCACATTTATTTTCACGCGTATTTTCACAATACTTAGTTAGAGTTATTTACTTCCTGAAGCGTCATTCTAATCCTGGTAATATTAGCGGTTGTTCCTGCCGTTGTCGCATCAGAACATAGCACGTAATAAACCGTACTAGTTGTATTCGGAATATCTAAGAAAGTCACCGTGCTTGACTTAACGGCTCCAGTGTTAGTAGTGAAAATACCCGGATTGCCACCTACTTGCGTACCGGCGTTACAAGTTGGTACAGATCCTATTCCTCGCTCAATCCTAGAACTTATTTCAGTGTCGTTGTTTCCGGTTGAAGTCACCTCCATAGTCACTACGCCGTAGATGGCTTTGCCGTTTGCTTGTGATAGCACGATATTCGGTGTCTGATTATTGTTTTCAGCGCCTATATCCCAATAGTTGGTAGTATTGCCGTCGATGGCAGCATCAGAAACTGTATCAATAAAACTTCTAACACTGGTCGTACTAATACAGTCTTTCCAAACGCCGTTTTCATAGCAACGGAACTTATTTGTAAAGGAATTATAGTATTGACCGCCGTTTATACCGGTTGGATCACCAGTAGTATTCTTAGTATCTAACACTAATAGAGCCCCTACTCCATCGGCGGTAGCCGAACCTACACGTACTAAGGCACCAGATGTATCGACATTAAAGTAAGATACTGAACCATCCGTTACATTAAAGGCTGATGTCGAGCTTAAACTTATTGCCACTGCGCCATTGTTTGCGATCGTAAACACACCTGAACCATTCTTTTGTAATGTCAAAATATTACCACTAGCTCCTGTTTTATTAATAAATATCGACGCGTTCGTGCTGCTGTCTGCTTGAGCAGAGGCCTTGCCAATTAAGACAAATCCACAGTTTAGGCTGTCGCGTAGACAAATCGTACCCTCTTCATCAGCAAGCGTTACGATTCGATTTGCCGATGGATCTGTAATGCGTAATGTAGATGCAAATCCATTATCAGTCACTCCCTGGAACACAAGCGCATCTTGGTTAAGTAGTTGCGCACTAATTGTGAGCCTATCCGTAGTGGCGTTACCGATAGTGGTGTTGCCGTTAGCAAGTACATTATTTACAAATGTAGTGTCACCGGTAATGCTGGCGCCGCCACTGGTTATCGTCAACCCTGTGATGTTCTGCAATACACCACCGCTTGTAAGCCTGGTTGAGCCCGCTGTTTGCAGTGCACCATCATTCAAGTTGAGGTTAAGTACGCCAGTACCACTGTTATTTAATTGCAAAGTTGTATCTGACGAATCACTGAAGTCCATGGTATATGTACCAGATGCAATTCTTTGGAGCATGGTATCAGTTGCATCGATTGTCAATGTGTTACTAGCACTATTCAAAGTGAGACCGCCGGCTCCACCTGAGCTGAGTGTTACTGCACCTGATCCTGTAAAATTAGGGCTTGTAACACTAGTGGTAAACGCCGGACTATTGGTAATACTTATTGCACTGCATGAACCACCACTACCTAGAGTAATACTATCGCCGCCGCCGGAAAGATTACCAGTACCGCTAGGACAGGTTAAGGTGGTGTTGCCCTGAACTGCAGTGTTAGCAGTTGAACCATACGTTACATTAAGTGCACTTCCAGAAATGCTCAGACCGTTTCCAGTTAAATCGGCGAATGACTCGCTATTAATGTTTAGGTTTTGTCCGGAACTAATCGTCAATCCTGCGCCGAAAGTTTTAAGCCCGCTAAAAGTCTGACTATTAGTTAGAAGCGCTACATTACTAGACAGATACGTATCGCCAATTGTGCCTGAAGCAATGTTGCTGGCACTCAAGCCTGTTACGGTTGCACCGTCAACTGAAGCACCACTTAAATTAGTAAGACCTGAGCCATCACCGCTCAGTACCCCACTAATATTGACATCGCCGCCGATACTAAGGTCTTGTCCGTTTTGCTGCAAGTAAAGCGTTTCACTACTTTCCAAAACGCCATCACTGAGTGTTGTGCTGCCGGCACCTACTACTACTCCGCCTAGGAAATAACCCTGGAAAAAGCGATTGGCTGTAGTTGTATAGTCGGACGCTGTAGAGACAGTGTAGCTGCCAGTGCCCGGGTCGACTGTGATACGAGTGAAATAGTCTTGGGCAGCGTTATCTATCAGTACAACATCTCCGACCGCAAAACTGTCGGCTGCAAGAGTCAAAGTAGTGGTATTTGTGCCTGCTCCAAGCGTTGTGCCAGTGGTAGCTGTAGCACTATTGCTGCCAACTATGCTGTTTGTGAAAGTCGAGAGACCCCCGATGTTAAGTGTACCTGGGGTCTGGACATTACCACTGGCGTTGACCTGGAAGGCATCGCTGGTGCCAACTGTAAATAGAGCTGCCGGCGTAGTGTCGCCAACTCCGAAGTTGCCGCTAGCTGTTAAGGTTAACTTTTCTGTGCCGTTCGTGATAAAACTGAGCCCATTATTGTCGTTAGTCCCTAGAACTGCCGTTGCTCCAAAACTATTGCCGTTTTGAATGTAAGCTACTGCTGCACTGCTGCCGCCGACCGAGCGAGTCGCTTCGACAAAGCTACCTTGTCGAACAATAACATTAGCTGCGTTTGCGGTGTTTTGTGCCCACTGCAGCGTGACAACTCCGGAGGTAGATCCATTGGTTATAGAACCTGTTACCTCATAAATATCTTCTGTGGAATTACCATTAATCAGCCCCGTTGACACCCCGCAGCCCAAATTTGCTACTGATGTTGCACCTTCAGGATCAACCGTTCCAACTTTGCAGATGGCGCCGCTCGGAGCAGTTACTGCAAACTTTATATCTGGCGTAGCATTAGCGTTTGCATGTAGAGTAAATCTGAAGTTCCAAGTTTCGTTAGCCCCTACACTGAAAAATAGTTGGTCATCGTTCTGTAGAGTAGCGGTCGGGTTCACGACGCTGTTCTGGGTTTCGTCAATAGTTTTTGTCTTACTAACGAAAGGTATGACCACGCCACCACTTAAAGACTTCCACTGCGAACCATCGTAGCCTTCAAAATCAGTTCCGGTCCAGCGAAGCGTCCCGGCCGTGGTGCTAGAGCTATTTCCTAGTGTCAAACCAGCGGCTAGACTGGCATTGCCGTTTTTATCTAGAGAGAAAACTGTCGATCCATTACCCCGAAGATCTAGAAGGCTGCCGCTGCCAGTTTGGTTTACAGCTATAGCCGATAATGCACTATTGACCACTTGCGAGGCCGAAGGAGCAAGTTGGGCTAAACCGCTACTATCAATTCCATCAATCTTATCGGCTTCAAATGCATACGGTACTGCTGTGAGCTTGATTCTTGGGCTCATCTCACCATCCCATACCGGAACGCCTAGACCACCGATATTCATTGAAAGCCACAAATCGCTGCTCCACGGCACACTGCCAAATGACGTTACTGAACCCAGATTTGCGCTAAGATAACCATTTTTAACTTGGACCTGGTTTCCCCCGGTTCGAGTCTCTTGCCACCAACAATCGTCAGTCGTACTAGCTAGGCTACAAGAGCCTTGGCCGGATTGTCCGGCCGCGGCCGAGTCGTAAATCTTGAATTCGATGTTATAAAGACCGTCAGGTACAAGTCCTCCACTAGAGTTCTTTAAGCGTGCCTGGAAGTTAAGTGTCGAAGGAGCAGCATTAGCTTGTGTCGCAAAATATTGAAGTTGCAGCAAGGATATAACAAGCACTAATAGACCGAAAAATACGGTCTTGGACAATAGCGAACCCCTTTCCCCTATTAGGGAACGTCGCAAAATTTGAAACTGGTAGGCTGGAAGCCTGGACATTTTTGGTTTTTGTTTTTTCTAAACGAGTATTGTACCCATATTAACAGGGTAAACCTCGTTTTGATCTGTTGGTTTTTTTGTTTTTTGTTTTGTCTCTTCTACTTTTGGTAGCTGAGAATCAGTCAGATCACCCCTTATTGTAAAGAGGTAGTGGTTTAATTACAAGAGTTACACCGCTGTTATCCACAGGAATAAGTTGTAGGAGGAGCGCTGCTCCTCCACTTCAGCTTCAGAATAAATCCGAAGCCTCGTTCCACCTCGCTAAAGCCGAGGCTGAAGCATCGGTTCGCTTTGCTCACAGTACCGAAGACCCTGGTACTATATGGCTAGCCTTATACTACTAGCATTACTGTAAATTATTGATGTACTCTGCCCATTGTTCAGCGTTAAACTTACTGGCTGCGGTAATGAAAATTAGCAGGTCGTCTGTGGCAAATGCTATTCGCTGTCCGACAGCATTTTCCCCGTCTGTAGTAGCTAAGTATGCTTTTCCGAATCTTGTTTCAAATTCTTCAGTTGCCCCAATGCTTCCAGCCGCCTGTTTGAGGCGTTCAGGTTGTGTCGCAAAATCTGCAGGTATGGTTTGCTGACTAACAGTTAGTGGAGCCCCTAAGTATACATCTTGAAATGTGGCAGTTCCCCTCTCGGGATTTCTAAGAATGGAATCTTCGGTCACAATGTCTGAGTTGTTCGGTACGACTGGCGTTATTACAGTTGTCTGAGCACCTTCTACATCCATCTGGTTTGGCTTATTATTCCCCACTTTTAAGGCGAAGGGCAATATTAAAATTCCAATTAACGCCAATGATGCGATCTTCACGGGACTTTTTCTTATATTTTTAATTTCTCGGCTAACAAATTTGCTGTAACTGAAACCTTTGTTTTTTAACTCTTTTAAAAGTTCTTCTTTTGGCCTCTTAAACATTACTGGAGATTGTAGGCCTACCGATCGATGCTTGACGGGATGCCTCTTGGCACGGTTAAGAGTGGCTTTTCTTAACTGGTTTACCTCTTCTGCATCTGTAGGAGATGAGGTTGTGGCAATTTGCGAAGATTTTCTAACCGGTAAGGCTCTAGTAGTACGCATATCACTCATACTGACCCTACCCGTTTGTCTTGCTCTAAAATTTGATCGCCTTACATCATTCATAGTCTATATTCTACATGATAAGTTAGAACGGTGTGTCAAGCGGTTGCTGTTCGCCGCCTGTAAACGTCTTACCATGGCGTAAGCGCTTGCTCGGATCAGAGGTAAAGAATAATGAAAGGTCGGCAATCGTAGGCCCGCGAGTTACATCTTCCGGATAACCATATGCTTGCTGACTATCTATTGTAACGCTTAGATAATAATATCTAGCACAGTTGGTATTATTGCCACTTCCATCCCGTGCAACATATGACTCAGGATTACCCAATGTTACTTTACCGAAGTTTGTTTCCTGCCCCCACGTAGTCATTGCGCTTACACAATCAGTAGCGTCCCCGTCATTGTCAGTCATGCTTCGATAGCGCATATACCACTCTGCTCCAGTGGAATTGTCAAGTCCATTCATTAGCCATTTCGTAGGGAATACGTCAGTGTCCGTATCTATAAACCTAGAATACTTAGCTATTTGCGGCTGAGTTTGTAGGGTTGATTGAATTACTCGGTTAGCACCTGTATAAGTCACCGTAGCCCCGCAACCGCCGCCGAGAATATATACTTTGCCTTCGCTGTAAACGGCGGCATTCCCATAACGGTCGCCTGAGTACTTTATATTAGTCTCAAACCACTCTCCGATACCAGTCGGATTGTTACCCGAAGCTATCGTGGTGTTGGCGCTAATTGGCGCTACTATAGTGTTACTTACACAGGTAGCATCGGCTGAGCGACCGCCGAATATATACATAAATCCATTTGCAGCAAATCCATCTGCGTTTCTGAGTCTTGATGGCAGACTGGTGGTGTAGCTCCAGGAGTCTATTGTCCCATCACTATTAATTTGAGTGATCTGAGAATCGTTTAAATAGTTAGTCCCGTCATGACCTGCGAAATTATAAAGATTGTTCGCATATGCGATGACGGTGTTCCCGTTCCTGGCAACATTGATCGTATCTGCATCATTTACCCAACTGTCTGCCGCAATGTTACCACCCGAATTAAGCTGAGGACTTATATATATTGTGTTTGTGGAAGCAGCAGATCCATCGAGACCTCCAACCACATATATCCGGTTGTTCCATACAGTTGCTCCAAACTTTGTACGCGGAGCTGTTTGCACGCCTGCTGTTGATACATCTCCAAGCGCGCCACTTGCCGTCGACCACGCCGCAGTGATATTCCCACTTGAAAAAGTGGACGCGTAATACACCGTAGACTGCTCATTGGTGGCAGTGTCATCTTGACCACCTAGATAATATAAACTCCCTCCTGCCGTCTCTAGCTGCCCCCATGTTCTATCGGCTGGTAGGACATTTGTGGCACTTGCCCACGAACCGACAGCACCGACTGAGCTTAATGATGCATACTGCACGTCATTGGTCGCGTTAGTACAATCAGTCGCACTCGTGCAGCCTCCCGCCACATAGATATACCCGTTCAGCACGGCTGCACTCGCACCGATTCTATCTGTCGTGAAAAGGTTCGCTCCCACACCGTAACTCGAAGGTGACCCACTATAGTTATTATAAAGTTGAAAAGTTTGTACCGTACCTGTCATTACCGTACAGCTAGCCGGCGGTGCACCCGTACTACAGCCACCAATCGCATAGACATAGCCATTATTAACAACCGCCCGAAGATCCCAGCGTGCACTCACAGTAACCGTAGAAGTATTAAAAGATCCGATACTCCCATCGCTGACGTCAATTTTTGCAAATAACAGATCATTAAGTGATCCACCAGCAGAAACATTATAGCCGGCTAAGGCATACAAATATCCATTGTATCCAAAGGCCACACCTCGACGTCGAACCGGACTCAGTGAGATGGCGGAGGTGGTCCAGATACTCCCGCTAGTAGCTACGATATTATTGCTGTTATCGATCTTTGCATACATGACTTGGCCCCGCTCTGATTCATTTGGGCTTTGGCCTCCAACTAGGTAAATATAGTTTGCATAGACCGTACCGGCCATCACCCCGAGTCCTTGCAGACCGCCGGTGCCGGGTTCCGAATCCATTTGCACCTGTCCGGTTGTCGTACAATCATTAGCATCAGCTTCTTCCAAGGCGCCGGTAGTTAGAATGTTGCATTTATAAACTCCATTATAAATATTACCTGCACAATCTAAGCCGTTCTCAAGATCTGTTATCCCGCTACAGCCTCCGATCACATATAAATTGCCTGGGTAGGTAC
>JALYSF010000028.1:7299-10772 GCA_030854905.1 bacterium | reverse complement strand
CTGCTAATGTATCGGTATTAGGAGCTTCAACTTCAACATCTACAAATGCCGCCGCCGAACTAGCGGATACAGGTATCAGCGTAAGCGCATCCATAGCGGTAGGAATCCTGCTCGTCATTGCAGCGATCTTAACTATCAAAAGACGATATATATACAAATATAACGTCAAGCTTTAATAGTGCTTAAATTTGCCGAGTTTGTTTCACGCGCCAAGTCTAGCGAGGAATTACTGTCTCTGTTAACATAAGCGTAATGGAAACCGATAGTCGTAGAAGATTCTCATTAAGTCGTACGGATACAATTTGTTTGATTTTCGTTATGGCGCTGGTTGTTAGCCTACTAGTTGCAATAATCCAAGCGGGCAGAACCAACAAACTATATAAAGATTCGCAGTCCGAAGTATCTGCCCTTAAATCGCAGAACGAAGATCTAAAAACGACTTTACAGAGGCGTCAGCCAAGCAGCAGCGACCGAGTAAAGTTCGTATCAAGCTTAACGCCCTTCAGCATCGAAGTGCCCGATAATTTTAAGTTTCTGGTGAGACAAGATGCTTTGTCCAAAAACGATCCGACTACTGAGCTGGAGCTGGTTACGGCAACGGAAAATGATGAAGTTGTGACTTCCGAGGCAAAATTTGGTACGACAGTTTTTAGGGTTCACAAAGACGTATTCAAAAGTCGCGATACTAGCGCTTGGGTCAAAAACGAAACTGCAAATCAGATAGATACGACTAAGTTAACTCCAGAAACATTTTCAGGTACATCTTGGTTAAGTCTTGAAGAGCCAAATAATCTGGCAGGGCATAAGATAACGTATTTTCTGCTGCGCGAAGGTTACGGCTATAGGGCTAATTTTTACCGCTTAGGGGATTTCGAACAGCTAAAAACTTTTGCTGTTACGACTATGAACGCAGTCAGTTTTAACTAAGTATTGAATAAACCACTGAGCAAAGCGAACCGATGCTCTAGCATCGGCTTTAGCGAGGAGGAACGAAACTTCGGATTCATTCCGAAGTTGTAGTGGAGGAGCAGGGCTCCTCCTTAAACATGAACTGAGCAAAGCGAACCGACGCGAAAGCGTCGGCTTTAGGTGGGGGAGCGCTGTTTTCGAACTCATTTCGAAAATAGACTGGGGAGCTTAGCGCCCCCTAAGATCATAAGTCGTGGTGCTTGTCGCCCCATTTGCTCATGGCGTGCAGTATGTCGACAAGTTCGTTGCCCTTAGGTGTTAGGCGGTAGTTATATCGCGGCGGATGCTCGCAGTACAGTTTCTTCTCTACAACTCCAGCGTTCTGGAGCATGTCTAATCTGGCGCTCAGAGTCCTGGGGCTAATCCCGACGAGGGCTTTCTCGAGTTGGCCAAAAGCTTGGGATTCGCCGACAAGTTGGCTGAGTAACAATGGAGACCATTTATCACCAAGAATACATAAAGCCGCCTTAATACAGCCGGGTCGGGGCTCGACGGAAGTGGTGGATTCTTTGCGACTGCGGGTTATTAATGCCATTTCCCTTCCATAATATCATAAAGTGACTTTACTAAGTAAAGGCTTTCACGTAAACTAACAAAATCACGAGTAACTTTACATAGTGTAGTGACTTGTGGTAAGCAGGGGAGTTTTGAGAGCTGTTTTGCATGGCAATAATAATTAAGGAGAATAATGAAAAAAGTTTTAATAGTACCTAGTAGTGTCCGCCCCGGCCGAGTTGCCGACAGCGTTTTGGCATTACTGCAAAATGAATTAACTGCTTATACAGGTGACATAGAGGCGAGTGTATTCGATTTTAAGGATAGTCCGTTGCCGTTTTTCGACGGCGCGGTTTCGCCGAGCGATCCAAATTTTACGGCGACAGACGATAACGTAAAAGCGTGGACTCAAGCTGTTGAGCAAGCCGATGTTGTATTGATTATAGCTGCCGAGTATAACTACAGCTACACAGCCGTCATTAAAAACGCAGTCGATTGGTTAGCTCCGACAGTCGTCGAGGGTAAGCCTTTCGCATTTGTTGGCTACGGCTGGACTGGTGGATCAAAAGCCACCACTAATCTTAGAGCTTTGCTAACTGGTTTTCTAAAAGCTGAGCTAATAGAGCAGGAAGCTAATCTAGCTTTCATGCAAGAGATAAATCCTGATGGGTCAGTTGAAAGCGCAGAAGCGACATCGGTAGCTATTCGCGGCGTCTTAGCCGCAATCAAGTAATTTAAGTAAAAATATATTTACCCCGTACTAGCAACTTTATTTTGTAAAGTTGGTAGGTCAGGAGTTTATACTTATAAGGTTAAGTAATTTGGAAGGAATCCATGAAAGAAAGAATAAAAAGAATATTATTAGCGCTCGGTCTAGTTGCGCCGATGCTCGCGGCAGTACCGGTGCGCGCGGCAACAACAATTCTTGTAACACCAAGTGATACACAAGGCTGGTCAACCGCCGATACACGACTAGGAGGTGCGGTTAATTTTGTTGCCGATACGGGTTCTCCATTGCCAGATGAGGCACTAAATTTAACATCTGATGCTACGACTACTTCAAAGGCTCAGTATTTACATGGAGCCAATACACCAATTACTGAAGTCATAAACTTGAGTTATTCTGCAAAACAGAATACCGCTTCTTTTGCTGACGGTACAGCTTCATATCAACTTATTGTTGATTTAAATGGAAGTACAGTAGGGGGATTTACGACCTTTGTTTATGAGCCATATCAGAATGGTGGTGCAGTAGACCCAGCTGTATGGGAAACCTATAATGTAGACGAAGGTCAGTTCTGGTCATCTCAGGCAGTTGAGTGTTCGGGAGATGATATTGTTGCCGGTGGAGGCGGAGAACCTTTCTACAGCTTAAGTGCCATCCAAGCGAATTGCCCAGAGTTTGTAGTAATTGGCTATGGCGTCAACATTGGAAGTAATAATCCAAGCTACAACGTGAATGTCGATCGATTCGTATTTAACGATACTACTTACGATTTTGAGTTGACTGCTCCAGCAGACACGGCTGCACCTACAACACCAGTAGCATTGGGGGCTTCGACTCCAGTAATTCCTTGTGGTGGAACCACAGATGTATTTAACGTAACTCTTGACTGGACAGATTCTACAGATAACTCTGGTGCAGTTGCTGGGTATAACTACTTTGTAGTAACTCCAAATTTACCTGGCGGCTTCTCAACAACCACCACAAATAGCGAATACAGTGGTGCATTTAACTCCGGTGAAGGCGTATATACTTACAAAGTTAATGCATATGACGCCGCAGGAAATGTTTCTGCGTGGTCAAACGAATGTAGCATTACTTACGACGACCCAAGCACACTTGAAAATAAAGAAGAGTGTAAGCAAAACGGATGGAAACTTTCATCCAGAGGCTTTAAGAACCAGGGAGATTGCGTAAGCTTCTTCGCAACAAACGGTAGGAATCAGCCTGCCAATTCAACAGCTCTTAGATTCTAAAATAATTTTAGAGCAGTAAGATAACCGGG
>JALYSF010000028.1:2830-7289 GCA_030854905.1 bacterium | reverse complement strand
CTAAATAAATAACCGGGGCAGAAATGCCTCGGTTTTTAATTGTGGGGAATTTTACTGCAAGCTTATGTATTAATTACTAGAATAGTAGTGTTACATAAAGAAAGGACCTAAATATGGTTGTTACAATATTGGCCATTATCGGCTTTATTGCTGTAATCGCTCTTGTATTTTAATTCAGATTTGTTGGTAAATCTTGGTTTTGGGGTAAGATAAATTAATGAAATCTTTCCAGCATATAGTTGTAATCTATAATCCCAATAGTACTGGCAACAGCGAAAAGCTCGCAAAACAGTTTGTTCTGCGCGCCAGTAAAACCTGGCCCAAAGCTAAGACGACTATTAGTCCAACAAAGCGCGCCGGTCATGCGGAGGAGATTGCGGCTTCAGCCAGCAAAAAACCAGGGCAGGTGCTTGTTGTGTCGTCAAGCGGTGACGGAGGTTACAGCGAAGTAGTAAATGGGGTTATGAAATCAGGTCAAGCCGATAGAGTTACCTGTGCTGTATTGCCAGCAGGTAACGCCAACGACCACAGTCGTACGATGCACCAATCTCCATTAATTGATAGACTAAAAGATGCTAAACAAATTCGGATTGACCTGCTAAAAGCCGATATCATGCATAAAAGCACGTCTAAAATGCGCTATGCGCACTCCTACATAGGCTTAGGTCTTACGTCCGAGGTGGGTAGGGAGCTGAACAAACACGATTTAACTCCTGTAAACGAAAAGATTATGGCTGCAAAAACGCTCGGTAAACTAAAGCCGTTCAAAATATTACGCGCAGGCAAAAAACGCTCCTATCAGAGCCTTATATTTTCGAATATCAATAACATGGCAAAAGTACTGACTTTCTCAGGAAACGATCTGCCAACAGACGGTAAGTTTGAGGTTACTGCTTTTCGTGGCAAATCAAAAATCGCCTTACTAGTTAAGGTGGTTAAAGCAGCACTATGGTTTGTTCGGGCGCAAAAGCATACAGAGCGTTACGAGTTCACTACACTTCACAATATGTCTATGCAGCTTGACGGTGAAATAATAGATTTACCACAAGGTGCAGAAGTTACGATTAGCATCGCACCTCGGGCACTTAGTACTTTAATTTAGTATACTAAGATTGGTTTTCATATCTATAAAAATCTGAGATAATGTTATTATTCTTTTACAAAAGCAAATTCGGATTTGCTTTAGAGGAACGGTAAAATTTTGTTGTAATGGATGTGAATAAAATAGAAAAATTTTATTCACATAAAAACTTCAAAATTTTACCATGGGGGTATAGCTCAGTGGTTAGAGCAGTCGGCTCATTTTAACAATTTAGCTAAGTCTAGACTTGGGTTATGAGTTTCGGCGTGACAATTATTACATAGTAGTATGCACTTGGACATCTCAGTAATAATTGGGTCAGTTTTTCGATTAGAAAACGCACGCACATCCAACTGAAATTCTTTACCGTATAGATGATGAAAGGCAAGCGCAGCTAGGTTTTTACCATAGCCGCAATTGCTGCAAGCACCTCCGAGTTTTTTAACATAGTGGAGCTTGCGGTCTAAGCCTCGTTTCTTCTGTGCTGGGTAAGATTGATGGACTGTATTTTTGCATTTCAGCGAACAGTATTTAGTTTGTCGTCCAACGAGGATGACAGTACATACTTTGCAGTTAGATACAATCTTCATAACTACATCATACTCTAGATATGTTAAGAAGTTATAGGGCTGCTTATGGGGTAACCCGTAAGTATATCCTGTCAAATTCGGGGAAGCCTTTAATCTGGTAATCCCGAGCCAAGCCCGCAATTAATTTGCAGGAAGGTGTAGAGACTGTATGGCAGGTATCCTTATTATTTAGGATAAAGAGACAGTCCAGACCACCAAACTCGAAAGTGGCAGCGAAAGCTGTAGTGGTAAGCATAACTGATTGGTCCTTGGTTCAAGTCCAAGTACCCCCACCAAAGATAATGCCAAGCGATTTTTCGACTTGGCTTTTTCTTTGGTGATGTTAGTGAGATTTGAATCAAGAACCAAGTTGGTCCTTGGTGAGAACTGCCGGTGGCAGTTAGCAAGGAGACTTTCTGAATCAAACTTGTTTGATGCCATGAAATTTCGGTCTTGCAGAATGTGGGCAAGTCCAAGTACCCCCACCATGTTGGAATTCGCTCAAGGCAACCAATGATGTAAACGACTCTTTCAAAGAGTAATGCGTCATTTTTTGTTGGTCAAAATATAGTTTCAAGAACGTGAATTGGACTGCCCATAATTAGCCACTAAACAGACTTATCTGATTTTGCCGAACGCAAGATGATGTATCCAAGCATTGCGCTAGTTGCTGACGCTATAAATATGCCCGTTTTTGCAGTATTTACAAAGGCTTGATTATCTGAGAAAGCAAGCTCAGTAATGAAAATAGAAACCGTAAAACCAATACCAGCAATAAACCCTATGCCAATGATATGTTTCCACGCTATACCTTTTGGTAGCTGGGCTATCTTGAATTTAACAAGCAGCCAAGAGGCTAGTGTAATGCCTAAAACCTTACCAGCAACCAGACCAAAGAAAACACCCCACAATATTGATTGATTAGTCGTTAGTGCATTAGAGCTTACAGGAAAACCCGCATTTGCAAAAGCAAATACTGGGAGAATAAAAAAAGTTGTTATTGGTAAGAATAGCTTTTCTACTTTCTCCGAAACACCAACCTTGTCCGTAGACACTGAAACTGGTGCTAAGAGACCCATTACAGCACCCACAATGCTTGCGTGTATGCCCGAAAGATGTGTCACCACCCAGAGTAGTATGCCAAGAAAGCTAACAAGCAGCAGCTGATAGGTAAGACGTTTTCTAAACATGAAGATGCCGATAGCTAACAAGAAAGAAGCCGCTAAATACCAATAATTTATAATCTCCGCATAGAATAAGGCAATCACGAAGATTGCGCCTATATCGTCAGCAATAGCGAGGGTAAGCAGAAATATCTTGAGCGATACTGGCACACGCTTACTCAGCAAAGATAGTATGGCTACAGCAAAAGCTATATCCGTTGCTATGGGGATGCCCCAGCCCTGTGTAGCCCCTGTATTTAGGTTAAATACCAAATATACGAGAGCGGGTATTAACATACCGCCAACGGCTGCACCTACTGGCAAGATCGCGGTTTTAATGTCTTTTAGTTCGCCCTTTACTAACTCACGCTTAATCTCCAGCCCAACTACTAAAAAGAAGAAAGCCATAAGACCCTCATTGACCCAGTGCCTTAAATCAAGCATTAAGCTCCAACTGCCAACTCCGATTGAAAGCGGCAAGTGCCAGAAGCGGTCAAACTCATCTGCCAGTGAAGAGTTTACAGCAATCAAAGAGAGTAATGCGGCGACAAGGATTAGCTTTCCACCGATTGTCTCATCCTTTAAGAACGTATCAAAAAGAGTCGCCACTCGCTTGGGGTGAAGTTTTACAGCTATAAATTTTACTTTTTCTTTCACAGAAGTCCTCGCAGTCAAATAGTATATGCCGACCAGACTTCCCAGCTCACCTTATGTATATATTAGAGGAATGCAGACGCTATTACTACTTTAGCCATCTGTATACTGTATCAACTGATTGCGAATTATGCTCTTAACACCCTAAAGAATATATCTTGCCTATGTTGCTACGCTACGTGGTGACGTTAGTTCTGGCCGAATAACGTGCTGGTATAATGAGTCTGGCATGCTTGAATACCTAGAAAAAATAAAAACTTTCATCAAAAAGTATCAACTTGATGATGTTCGAACAATTGGTTTATTAGTTTTTTGCTTTGTAGTACTGGCAGTTACTTGGAGTGGTGCGAAGGCCGTACAGCTCAACTACGCACTGCAAAAGCGAGTAGCTACAATCGAGCAGCAGAACGAAGTTTTACAACTTGAAAACGAAACTCAAAAACTCAAGAATGAATATTATAATACCGAAGAGTTCAAAGAACTCGAGACCCGACGAGTTTTAGGTAAGGCAGCGCCGGGCGAAAGTGTATATATCGTACCCGAGAAAGTCGCCCTTGCAGCTCTAAAATCACCAGAGATGCCAAACTCAGAAGAGCCAGTAGCCCCCGTAGTAATAAAATCTCGTTCCCAACAAAATGTTCAAGACTGGCTAGATTTTTTCCTCGGCCGAAGTCTTTAGGCAAAAATACCAGTAGTCTGCGCTCAATCGATAATTTTGTTTATATAAGGAGATTTA
Source organism: bacterium (assembly GCA_030854905.1). Lineage (GTDB taxonomy): Bacteria > Patescibacteriota > Saccharimonadia > Saccharimonadales > SZUA-47 > JALYRK01. The sequence continues at coordinate 3,086 of JALYSF010000028.1, read as the reverse complement.
TAGTTCGACCAGTTGATAGAGAACTTTAACATACACTCTGAGTTCTTCTGGACTAATCTTGGAGTAAAGTGATTCACGGAGTTGCTCTCGTAAGTCATTTTCGATTTCCTGACATTTTGGCCTAAAGCTTTTAGATACCAGAACAATTTTTGCCCTGTTGTCTTCAGTATGGGTGGCGCGCGTGAGTATTCCTTTTGATTCAAGAAGGTTAACAGTGTGAGTTAAAAAACTAAGGGTGGTATCTAGTGTCTTAGCC
>JALYSF010000028.1:0-2820 GCA_030854905.1 bacterium | reverse complement strand
CTGTTATTCGGACACCTTCATGGCCGGCGTCATAAACTGAGCCTATCACAAACCACTGCATTGTTGTTATGCCGTGTTTTTGCAGACAAGAGTCGGTCAGTTTTTTAAGTGAACGATAAGCTGTAGTCTGAACTACACCGGACTGGTATGTAGCAATTTTGCTTAGGTCCAAACTCGGCTGTTCATTGGTGAGTATTTTATTTGTTGACTTATTCATTACAAGTATAATACTATAGATAATAGTTTACTTGGTCAAGTAAATAAGAGCGAATTAATAATAATTGTAATATTGACCAAAGTAGGAGAACAAATTATGTCAGAGCACAGTAATATAAAAGTAGCTATCTCGACTTTAGCCGTAGGGCTGCTTGTCGGAGGTGGTGTTGGCTATATGCTAAACAATGATGACATGGACGAGTCAAGTCCGACCACTTCATCTATAGGAACCGACAACAAAGCTGCCGGTCTGCGAGCTACATTAAATAACTTAGAGACCGAACACGTCGATCTAGCGTCTGCTGCGACAAGAGCTGGTTTTGATGGTGACCCATCATTTAACGCCGCAGCTGGCGCACTCGGCAAAAACACGGATGACTTGAGCGCCGCTATTGCAAGTGTTTATGGTGATGAAGCCGGAGCACAGTTCAAGGAAATCTGGGCTAGTCACATCGGATTCTTTGTAGATTACACAGTTGCTGCTAAAGGTGGTGACATGGCAGGAATGGACAAAGCAGTCCAGAACTTAAACGGATATGTTGAAGCTATATCAGCTTTCCTATCTAGTGCCAACCCTAATCTTCCAAAAGATGCAGTTGCTCAGTTAGTAACTGAACACGTTGGACTATTGAAGGAAGCAGTCGATAAACACGGTGCTGGTGATTTTGCCGGTTCTTATGACGCACAAAGTCGCGCTCGAACACAGATCACAACTAAAATTGCCGATACATTGGCAGGTGCGATCGTTAAGCAATACCCAGAAAAGTTCAGCGAGTAAATAATATTTGCCTAAGGGAGTAGCTAATAACTACTCCCTGGCAAAATAAATAGTAAGGATTACATGAAGAAATTATTAATAGCCGCCGCAGTGATTGTGCTAATAGGCATCGGTAGTTTTGTAGCAATGCGCGGTGGTACCAAATCTGACGAACAAACGCCTGCAAGCCAAATGTCTGAGAGCCAAGCAAGAGTTGCCGCTGAAAACGAGATCTTGATTAAAGATTTTAAATTTGGACCGACAAACTTGAAAATTAAAAAGGGAACAACGGTTACCTGGACCAACTTAGATGATGCGAGACATGACATTTCGCCAACAGAGGAATCCGATAATTTCAAGTCAAGCGAATTACTTAGTAAAGACCAAAGCTACACTTTCACTTTTAACCAGGCCGGAACTTACGAGTACAATTGTTCACCGCATCCATATATGAAAGGAACAGTTGAGGTTACAGAGTGAAAAAGCTTACTAGAGCCCTAAAACAGAATATAGCCGTATTAGGACTACTAGTGGGTGTATTTGGTGCATTGTCTGGGTTTGCTGCTGTTAATGCTATGACAAGCAAAAGCCCAGCTAAAATAGACTGCCAGGGCACATGTGTATCGATAACCAAAGACGGCATTCAGCCGACCGAGCTGGCAGTCAAGGCCGGTGAGTTTGTCCAGTTCAACACGGCTGACGGAAAAGTTCATAACTTAGCCTTAGGCGATGGAAACGGAGATCATGACACTCACAATTCGGAAGCTCATGAACATAACGCTGATTTCACATCTGGAGATTTCGGTAAAGATGAGGCGTGGCGAGTCCAGTTCAAACAGCCTGGTACTTACAAATTCCATGACCACTACAACCCTGACTTCCGAATCCTAGTCGTAGTTTACGAACCGAATGGCGTCAAGGCTCTTTCACTTTAGATAGTGAGCTAATTGCATGAGTGAAGCAATCAAAAGAAAAATCGAAAACCTAGCCTTGAGTGAGCCAATTCAGCTTGGCAGTGTAGATTTTACTGTTAATAATCCGGAATTATTAATGCGCCAGCTTGGGCCAGTGTTCTCATATTTTGGAAGAGTAGAGCACGAAGTGTCCACCGATCCGCTGACAACTATGATGCCTCGGCTCGGAACAGAATATAAAGGCTACAAAAGCCACGGAACTGATTTTTTGGATATATGGGTTCCCCAAGAAAAAGCTCACGGAGATATTTTTGATGGATTACAGATGGAGATCGGTCAAAAACCAGCCGATTATGATGCTTCTGTTAGTCGCCGCGATCGGTTAGTTGGAGCAATGGGAAGGTTGTCATCATCTGTCCATGGTGTATTCGAAATGTTATATCTAGCTAGGGGTGCGATGCATGAACGTCTTACTTTTCAGGGTTGCGATCTTATGGCCGACAAGTTTAAAACTCTTGGCGAAGAGGCATTATTGCAAACTATGATTTTGCCTATTCGGGTTCAAGAGGCTATGCATTTAGGCTATTACCGTGCGGCCGCAAAAGAGCTAAAACAACACCTCGAACCTTGGCAGCTCTGGCTGGCAAGAAAACTTAGTCTTGCAACCTATGCACCAGTAGGGGCGGAAAGCGAAGCCGATAAACCGGATTTCGGAGAAGTAGCTTCAACATTAGCAGGAGATAAAATAGACGATTTTTCTAACCCTATTCAGGCTATAGCACAAGATCTTTTAAACAGTGAAGGATCAAAAATACTACCAAAATTTGTATTAAAAGCGATCACATCGTGCGTTGATGCTCAGTCCGAGCATAATCGTCGCAGCTTAAAACTAGCTGCCTAAGAACTTAATAATGCTAAAATACAGGGTTTAAC
>JALYSF010000002.1 GCA_030854905.1 bacterium | reverse complement strand
GGCTTGGAGCGTGGAGCAGAAGTTACCGACACGGGCGCACCAATTAGCGTGCCAGTAGGCGTAGAAACTTTAGGGCGCATGTTTGACGTAACTGGCAATCCAATAGACGGGGGCAAACCAGTTACAGCCAAATTTGCTCCTATTCACCGCGCTGCGCCTGCTTTCACTGAGCAATCCGGAACTGTCGAGATTTTGGAAACCGGAATCAAGGTTATAGATTTGATCTGCCCAATAACTAAAGGCGGTAAAGTTGGGCTGTTCGGTGGCGCCGGCGTGGGCAAAACCGTTCTTATTCAGGAACTCATAAATAACATCGCCAAATTTCACAGTGGTTACTCGGTATTCGCAGGTGTTGGCGAACGTACCCGCGAAGGTAACGACCTATACCACGAAATGAAGGACTCAGGCGTTATTGATAAAACCAGTCTCGTCTTTGGGCAGATGAATGAGCCGCCGGGCGCACGTTTGCGCGTAGCGTTATCTGGACTAACAATTGCCGAGGAATTCCGCGATCAGGGTTCAGATACCCTACTCTTCATAGATAATATCTTCCGTTTCACTCAAGCTGGCGCCGAAGTATCTGCCCTACTCGGCCGTTTGCCTAGCGCTGTGGGCTATCAGCCAAACCTAGCTACAGAAATGGGCGCCTTGCAGGAGCGTATTACTTCTACTCGAAAAGGTTCTATCACAAGTGTCCAAGCCGTGTATGTTCCTGCTGACGATCTTACCGATCCTGCACCAGCAACTACATTTGCTCACTTAGACTCCACAATTTCACTAAACCGCGCATTAACAGAGCTTGGTTTGTACCCAGCTGTTGACCCGCTCGACAGTAGCTCCACAATACTTGACCCTGAAATTGTCGGCGAGGAGCATTACGCTGTCGCTCGCGAAGTACAGCGTATCTTGCAGCGCTACAAAGATTTGCAAGATATTATTGCTATCTTAGGTATGGAAGAACTCTCCGACGAAGACAAACAGACCGTAGCTCGAGCTCGCCGTGTCCAGCGTTTCTTAACTCAGCCATTCTATGTAGCCGAGCAGTTTGTTGGAATATCGGGTGAATACGTAAAGCTGTCTGATACCATTGCGGTTTTCCGTGATATTCTCGATGGACGTTATGACGAACATCCAGAGTCAGACTTTTACATGTGCGGATCAGTCGTTAAGAATTCTAAGGAGGCAAAAAAATGACAAACACAAATTCTGGAAACTGGCCTAGTGACGGTCGCGGTATAACTGATTACGTAGCTTCCCATCCGAATCTAAATGATCAAATGACACCAGAACAAAGTGATGATTTCAAGCGATTCATGCAAGTTGGCGGATCAACTGTGCGAATTATAGACAACGGAAGTACAATAGAATTTGTTCCACAAGACGAACCTATATCAGTACAGTCTGTAGAAGAAGCCCAAAGGTTAAAAGAAGATCGCGAGATTCATCTAGGTGATTAGGTTTCAGCTAGTGTCGCTTGACGGCGTCAAGTTCGACGAAGAAGTCTATGAGGTTACCTTGCCTACACAAGCCGGGCAAATCGGCGTGCTACCAAAGCACATGCCTCTGATTAGTGTGGCAAAGGCAGGCGTTATTCAGGTGCGCGTGCGACAAGTAGATAGAGATGATATGCGCGAAGTTTTCGCTATATCGGGCGGAGCAATTGAAGTTTCGGGCGATACCCTAAAAGTATTGGTTGACGAAGCAGACAACGGCGCAGATATTAGCGAGGAAGAGGCCAAAGCCGCCATAGAACGCGCTAAAAAACTCTTATCCGAAGCCAAAGACCAAGTTAGTATCGAGCGCGCACAGGAACTTATGGACCGTTCGGCAGTCCGCCTGCAAGTGGCAGGCCTAAAGCGCCGCACCCGCCGCTAAATTGCATAACATCCTATATATTGTTAAACTATTCTAAATATTTGAAAGGATAAAATGGAGCAATCACAGAAGTCAGATATTAATTTTGAACGCGATAAAGTGCCGACTGAAGTAAGGGTTGAGCTTCTCGCTCCTAATGGATTAGGCTTTGGCAAAGGAAATATTACCTCAACACGTGAAGGCTTAACAGATACAGTAAAGCTAAAAGCGCATCAAGTCATTTGTGACCCGGATCAGATACTAGTTGATGTAAGTTACGACGATGACGGACAGGTTCTCGACGACGATGGTTGTGGCGACGGACGAGGAATCAATAAAGTATTTTCAAAGTTAAATGATAGTTTTAAAAAATCATTAGATCGGGCTAAGGTGTTCGGAGGGGCAGTAACAATGACTGCCGCCGCCGATATAGGCACAGATAATTCTCAGCCAAACCTTTTAGGTACATTTAAAGGTGCCATATCAAAGTTAAGTTCAAAGATGATTAACTTTGGCGCACATACTGATAATCACGCTCATGGCGCTAATTGTGGCTGTGGTGCTATAGATAAAGCTCCCGAGATTATTGAATCTGCTTTAATATACTCTAAAAATATATCTGCTGTAATGACAGATGTGCTTGGTTTGAATAATGAGGTTACAGCTTCAGCGATTACAAATTATGGAAACTTCTACTCAACAATGGATAAAACAGACTACTCGGGAGCGGCAGTAAAGAACGAAATCGTAGACTCTGGTGCGGTTGTAAAGGAACTTAAAGATGACCACAAGGAGTGGGCTATCGTTTTAAACTTCGTGGAGGGTAAGACTGTTAATCAGAGAGCTGTACGCGAGGCCACTGACCGTGAAGCTCAGGTCTTTGCTGTTGATGTTTGGCGACTCAAGTCTATTGCTGACAGAGCTTACGATGATTCTGAGACGAGACAAGTAGCATTCGCATCTATGCTCGTCTATACGCTTGCTACAGCGGCAGTACTTACTAAGGGAGATCTGCCTGTTTATGTTGTTAAAGAGAGCCCGCAGTCACTAGAGACTAACATCGAATCTGCTCAAACAGATTAGAACAACTATTGCAAATTTTTCTAGTAGATGTACGATATAGATATAACTAGGAGGGTTATAGGAAATGGATATTAATAGAACAAAAGTGGGTATGGTATTGGCCGAGTTTTTCGGAACAGCTATTCTCGCAAGTCTTGTGCTAGCTCAAATTAATGCAGTCGGCGCAATTTTAAGTTCACCGTGGTTTGTAGCGGCTACAGCCGGTCTTACGCTTAGTGTGCTAACTCTTGCTCTTGGTCGGGTATCAGGCGGTCATTTTAATCCGGCGGTAACATTAGGCCTATGGAGTGTTAGAAAAGTTCAGACAACTACAGCAATTGTATATATAGCTACGCAGATGCTGGCTGGTATTTGTGCTCTGCTACTGTTCCAGTATATTAGCGATATGACAGTCGGCAATGTTGGCGGAAACTTTGAATGGCGAGTATTTGTAGCCGAGATGGTCGGTGCGTTTATTTTTATGCACGGTTTTGCGGCTTCAGTGTTTCAACGTTACAGCGGTCTAAAGTCCGCGGTAGTCATAGGTGCATCATTTACTCTTGGAATTATCGTTGCTGCTGTTGCCGGCAATGCGACAATAAACCCAGCAGTAGCTTTGGCTATAAATTCCTGGAGTTGGACTTACGCGTTAGCACCGTTCGTTGGAGGTTTGTTGGCATTCAACGTCTATAGCTTGTTCTTCGCTGATCAAGATGAAGTCGTAGTGCGCCACCGCGATGATATGGCGGTAGAGCGACCCGTGAGAACTAACGGCGGCACTCGTACGACCGTAGTCACAAAGAAAAAACGCCGCTAAAATCTTAAAATTATGTGTAAAAGCAGGCTTTTTCATAGCCTGCTTTTAACTTTGTTTGGCGGAGCTTAAGCGAGTAACACTTCCTAATCTAACTTTTACTTATTAACTGTTAAGCTGAAAATCTTCCGGTGTTAATATACCATCAACACAAGCAGAATGTCCCACCGATCTTGATATCGAATTACCGGCTGCACCATACCCATATTTAAAAAACTCGGTTTGCTCGAGCAAGTCTCTACCGTCACATGTTTGAAAAATATCTGCGAGCTGCCCATTTATATTTGAGTAGCTGAGTAGTCTATTACCATTATCGTAATACTCTACTTGTACGGATGGCACAGCTCCGTTTTCGTTTGAAGCAGGAACCGTACCTTCCTCGCCGTCTATTCCGCAACCTCCTAGCGTCGCTAGGGTAATAGCCAGTAAAGATGCTCTCTTAAAATTAAATTTTTCCATATAAAAACGCCTCCTAATGCGTTAATAAAGTTAAGTTATATCGCCTTAGTCTGCTATTGCTTAGCTCTAACGCGGAGGCGCCTAATTACTTAAGGCCGCTTCGTCTTGGGCAATGCTATTTCGGTAGCCATCAAAGTCACTTGATGCTTACTTATGGCCAGGGTTCTGCTCAGAACCCCATAATTTCATTATAGGACATTAAGTCGAATAAGTCAATAGGTATTTTTAACTACTCGGGTGGATGCAGTAGTCGTGTTTAGAGCCGAGTGGGAAGCTGTTCTCCCTAATGTAGTTAGCTCCTATAGCTAGTTTTGAACGTAGCGACAAAATTCCTTTATCGGTTTTTCGTACCGAACCTAATTGGTTGGTGTCGACAAAGTAAAGACTCAGCGTTGCCGGCAGTTCGCCGTGCTTGATCAGCCAAGCTAGTGCGTACATGCTCAACTGAATACTACCCTGCGCGCGTTTTTTAGCCTTTTCTGCAGTATCAGCAGTTATACCAGTCTTATAGTCTCTTATATCGATACCATTTGCAGTTTGAAAAACTGCATCGTAGCGCCCGCGAAGCACGATATTCTCTTCCGAGAGTTCTGCTAAAAACGGCTCCTCGACCTGCAGAGGTTTGTCGCCGAGAGGTGCAAGATCGTAAAAACGCTTCAGCGTAGCTTGGGCCCTTATGAACGCTTGCTGCTGTTGTGCTTTAGATGCGTAGCCTTCTTTACGCCAGTTTTGAGATAGTTCTTTTAATAAATCATCTAGTTCTATAGGCTCGCTTTTGTGTAGCAACGATTGATTTATCCGCTCAAAAAGATTATGAAGCGATGTGCCATAGGCGGCATTTGGCGACTCCTTATCTGGGGCTCTGAGTATAAATTTGTAATAAAAGTCTAGCGGGCAGTTCAGTAAGGCGGCGGCTTCACTAACACTTAAAAACACCTTTTCGCCGTCAAAAATATTACGTGGAATTTTGACTTTGTCGTGCAATGTTTCGGTGCCGCTATTAATAGTCGCTGTTGTTAATTCAGCGGCAGTTGTAGCTGTGGCTAATACTACTTCCTCGCCGAACATTTCATTTATAAATCTGGATGGATTACGTTTTGCTCCTCCCTTGCGGTGAAAGTTGGAATAGCTAAGTACTAAATTTTGTTTAGCCCTAGTAACGGCGACATACATCAGTCTTCGTTCTTCGGCATAATGCTCGTCTGCCGGGCTTGAGGTGCGGTTTTTTAGACTAACTGGAAGACTTAAGCCGCTCGCTTGGTTTTTAAGTGGGAATGAAGACTCGGTGCAATCAGGAATATAGACTGTTTGCCATTCAAGCCCCTTCGCTTTATGAACCGTGAGGATATTGACCTCCTCTAGGCTCATAAGAGCTGTGTCGTCATTGTTTGTCTGCTCGCCTGATGCCAGTAGTGCGGGCAGCGCTGCTACATATTGAATTAAAGTAGGTTGGTTGGCTACTGATTCGAACTCCCGTAGCGTCATGAAGAATTGAGATAATTGTTGGACATTTGCTGCTGCGACATTGTCGTGTCCGGCCTTAATGTATAGCCGATCTTTATAGCCCACAGAATCTAAGAAGTTGTAAAGAAGCCTGCCGACGGATGTGTTGCCGGCACTATCTCGTGCGTTTCGAATATGCCCTATTGCAGCTGTAGTTGCTTCGTTATCGGGGCTTTGCATTAATACATCCTCAAGTAGTTCGTGTTCGTATCTAGCGGTGTTGGCGGCCTTGGCAATCTCGGAATTAGGTAATTCGAATAACTCACTTGTGAGAGTGTGATGTAGGCTGTTATTGTTAAGCGGCTCAGCAATTGTATGGCAAAGTTCTATCATCATTCTGATAGTTGGTTGAGCGTAAAGACTTTGGCTAAATCCTAAGAGTCGGTTAGGAACAGACTTATCGTTTAGTGCTTCGTGCAGTAGTTTTGCTGTTATCTTACGGCGAGCAAGCACGGCAATACTACCTGGTGCATCACCATTTTGGATACGACCCTCAATATCGTTTACAATCCAAGCTACCTCATCAGATAAAGAGAGATGATGTTGAAGTACTGGTGGGTTGCCTTTTTCGAGTGACGTTAAATGCTTATCGATTTGTAAAGTAGTCTCTAGACGGTAAGGGTTATTATTTTGTATTAATTTATAAGCTGAATCAAGGATGTATTGACCAGAGCGAAAGTTTTGGGTCAGCGCCACCTCTTTGGATTTAGGGTAGCGGTCTTTGAACTGGAGAATATTAGCAAGCGTAGCGCCGCGGAAACCATATATACTTTGGTCGTCGTCGCCTACAACAATTAAGTTTTGTTTATTATTCACGAGTAAGTCTATTAGCTCTGATTGCATCGGGTTGGTATCTTGGAACTCATCAATAAAGATCGAAGAGTAGCGATTTTGTAAAAGTTTGCGAATATTTGGGCGATTTCGGAGTAGCTCTGCTGTCATGTACAGCTGATCGTCGAAATCAATTACGTTTGCCTCTCTACATAACTTAACGTAGGTATCATACAGCCGAGCAAGTTCGACGTGCTGAAGCTTTTCGTGTTTCTCTGGCTCGTCGTTCTCGGGTAAGTGTTCGGCATAATTTATGTACTGCTGAGGTGATATTAGGTGTTGTTTGGCTTCAGAAAAAACTTGTAGAATATCACTCAAAATAGAGTCTGGCAGCCCAGCAAGCGGCATAAAATAATCGAGCTGCAGTGCATCTAATCTTTCTCGCACAAAAACAAGCTGCGCTTGGTCGGTAAGTAGGTTAAAATTACGTCCAAGTCCGATGTGGCTGCCGAATTCGCGAAGTAAACTTTCGCCAAAACCGTTAAAAGTCATTATCGGCATATCTACTTGAAGTTTAGGAAGCTGCTGAAGAAGGCGATCTAGCATCTCAGCCGCCGCCTTTTCAGTAAAAGTTATCGCAAGGATTGATTCAGGTTGTACACCTTCGTTCAATAATTTTTTGATCCGCTCAATAATTACAAAAGTTTTACCGGTACCCGCCCCAGCAACGACAAGTAAGGGGCCGCTTGAATGATTTATTACCTTAAGCTGCGCCTCGTTTGGTTTAACCTCAGTCATACCACTATTGTAACTAGAATAATCAGGTTACAATAGAGTTTCGTGAAAGATTTGTACAACTATTGCCTACCAAAAGCTTTAATTGCTCAGCAGCCGGCTAATCCTAGAGATAGCGCAAGGCTGTTAGTTTATAAAATTTCTGATGGCCAAATTACCGATTCGGTATTTAGTGAAATTGATAAATTTCTACATCCAAACACAACATTAGTGATAAATAATAGTAAAGTCGAAAAATGCAGGTGGTTGTTCGATAATGGTAAAACTGAAATATTTGTATTAGAAAAATTTGATGAGCATACAGTCAGGGCTATGGTTCGGCCTGGGAGAAAGTTCAAGATTGGTAGTGAGTTAAAGTTAACTGATTGGTTGTCGGCATCGACCGTCGCTACAAATCACGAAGGCGTTCGTACAATTAATCTCAATGTGTCACATGACGATTCGAGGCTGCGGGACTATGAGCATATCCCCTTGCCTCCTTATATCGAACAAGACGACTCATTAGCCGATGAATACCAAACAGTTTTTGCTAAAACATCGGGCAGTTTAGCAGCTCCAACAGCGGGACTGCATTTTACAGAAGAATTGCTGGAAAAATTATTGTTAAAGCATGACTTAGCAGAGCTGACACTGCACGTAGGACTTGGCACTTTTGCAAAGCTTAATGAAGAAAATTTGTCATCAGGCCGACTCCACGCCGAAAGTTTCTATATTTCTGACGAGAACCTAAAGCAAATAGCTGCCGCCAACCACATTACTGCCGTCGGCACTACATCTGTTAGGACACTAGAGTCTGCTTTTGATCATAATCGGTCATTTTCAGGGAGTACCGACATATTTATACGTCCCGGTTATAGCTTTAGAAAAGTAAATAGCATGATAACAAACTTTCATCTGCCACTTACGAGCCTACTAATGCTTGTAGCTGCATTTTTGGCCGACAAAAAGCAAATGGACGAAGAATCCGCTGTAGCTGAGCTAATGCGAATTTATAATCATGCCATTGATAAAAAATACCGTTTCTATTCTTTTGGTGACGCTATGCTGATTGTTTAGGCTGTGATTTTTTCGTTATTACCCACTGCGGTGAAGCCGAGACCACGTTTAATTTTGGTAGCTAACTTTATCGCAACTTCGTCTAAAAACTCTTCAGCATAAGGAGCAGGCTGATCGTCAAGGCCGGCAACTAAATTTGCACTATTGAGAGAATCTGGCACTCTTCTGAGAGGAGATGAAGCATGGCAATATTCAGCTGACCCAACACCGCGGTGACCGGTAGAGACTCTACCATACCAACCAAGTTCGAGTCCTGCAAATAATTCGCTATCAGGGTACAGCTCTGTAATTACTGACCCGCCGTCGTGATTGAACAATCCGATGTTATGATTACGAAATAACACTGGAGCTCCCAGATTTCTTGCTATTAGAGGTATAGTCTTATTATAAATCAGCATGTGTTCTGCAATGACATTTTTAGCGGTGCGATGTCCACTGGTGACGCCCCCATGCATGGGCAATGGACTCCTGCCCGCCTGTAGTTTACGAATTGCTATTAATAACCTAGCCGACTTTAACAAAAGTGTCTCTTCAGGAAAGCGACCCGGTTTCACAGAATCTTCCTTAAGCCGTCTTGCAAGCTGACCGTATGTAAATGGTTCACAGACGACTCTAGATTTGTAGAAATCTATATCCTTTGCCTCGTCATATTCGGCTGCTATCGTGAATGCTAACGTGGTCGATGCTGCGCCTAAGCCAGGCTCACCTCGCTCTAAGCTGGTAGTCGCTACAACTTTGTTTGGGTATAGAGGGTCATAATGCCCGTCGTCATAGTACCTGCTCCAACCTTTTTTGATGGCCTCATCCATAAATTTTTGCCCTACAAACGCCGACGTATCTGGTATGTGAATTTTTACTCTTAATTCACTTGTATTTCCATGGCTTAAATCCTCTACACTCAGAGCGTCGTCAATTTCATGCGACTGAAAAGGGTCGTAAGATCTAGCAAATTCTAGGGGTCGTGATAGTAGCTCGGCTTCTGTTTGAAGCCAAGGAAGTCTCTCAGTCTCTGCAGCCGAAGCCGGCATAGCCTCCAACTAAAAGTTTTTTGTTTTTGCTCACCATAAGCATTATTATCTACCTAGAAAAATCAATGTCAAGTACAATCGTTGTGCTTAATACTTGTATTAATTAACAGCCAGGATTATTATTCGGATAGAACTAATGGAGGACAAAGACATGGAACAATATCAAAAAAAAGCAGAAAATGGATTAGCGGAGCTATTCGATAAGTTCCCCGAATTGCCATCTAATTTTAAAAAAGGTTTAGTTGATTGGCTGCCAGTATTGAGCCTAATATTTGGTGCTTTGCAGTTATTCTTCGCAATTGGGTTTTGGCGCACTGCTCACAGCGTTAACAGGCTCGCTGACTGGGCAAATAGTATCAACGAAACTTATAATACGGGAGCTGAAAAAGTCGGCACACTGGGACTAGCTTTCTGGGTTGCATTGGTTGCGATGGCGTTGACCGGAGTACTTGGGATTTTGGCCTACAGTGGCCTCAAAGATCGAAGCAAAAAGCGAGGCTGGGATTTATTATTATTGGCACAAATTGTATCAGTCTTAGCAGGCCTATTTGCTGCCTTTTCTAGTTATGGAAATAGTATTATTGGTACTTTATTAGGAGCGGTCATAGGATTTTATCTTCTATTTCAAGTTAGAAGTTTCTATACTGGGCATAAAGAAAAAGTTGCTACTGATCATACAGCTACCAACAAAACTACTTCTAAAGAATAATTTTTAGAAGTAAATGATAGCGTTCCATTAGGAGCGCTATTTTATATTAGGCAACAGTAACGCCGAACATCTTACCAATAAAATATGTAATTGCCATCGCAAATATTCCACCAATTATTACACGCTTAATTGCTTTGGCTCGGTTAGCATCGCTGAGCCCTGCGCTTACGTATCCAGTCAGAGTTAATGCTATCAATACTGAGATGAAGGTTAGCTGAATTCTCAAATTAGCAGGAGGAATTAACATAGCAGCAAGAGGTATAAACCCTCCTAGAGTAAATGATATAGCAGATGCGATAGCTGCATGCCAGGGGTTAGTAAGATCTTCTTCAACAAGACCAAATTCTGCTTCAAGATGTGCAGCGAGTACATCATGCTTAGTTAACTCTGCCGCAACAGCCGTTGCAGTGGCTGTTTTGAGGCCCTTATCTCGGTAATATTGTATTAGTTCTTGCAACTCTCCTTCGGGGTCTTCACGGAGCTCACGTTTCTCCTTTCTGATGTAGGCTTTCTCGGCATCACGCTGTGTATTTACCGAAACGTATTCACCGGCGGCCATAGATATTGCGCCAGCCGCTAGACCCGCCACTCCAGCTGTGGTAATAGTTGTTAGATTATCTGTAGCGCCCGCTACACCAACTACCAACCCAGCTATTGACACAATTCCGTCATTAGCCCCTAAGACGGCGGCTCTTAGCCAATTTAATCTTGATTTTTCTGTAGCCATATAAATACATTCTAACATCATGTTAATTGGTAAAACAGATTAAAATTAGATATAATTACTCCGCTAATGTTAGGGTGTGGCCAAGTGTGAGACATGCCTGCGGCATGTAGGAAACGAATCTTCCGATGACAACTTGTTGTCAATCGTGAAGTTCGGGGGTCGCGGAACGTGACAAGGCACCAGGTTTTATACCCCACAAATATAATTTGCGGGGACCCCAATGGTCCTGGCATTCGGGGTGAAAACTGCCAAGGCAGTTTGCAAGGAAACCTTTCAGATTTCAAACTTGTTTGAACTCCGAAAGTTTCGGGGTCGCCTTAGGCGACTCGAATCGATATAATAAATATTAAGTTGTTATCTCCCTGGCTAATAGGGTGTGGCCAAGTGGTAAGGCACCAGGTTTTGGTCCTGGCATTCGGGGGTTCGAATCCCTCCACCCTAGCCAGGGAGATAACAACAATACTCATTAGATCCTCCACCCTAGCCAATTAAAGAGTCCGTCGCAAGATGGGCTTTTTAATTGGCTCTTGAGAGGGTTCGAACACCCGAAATAATTCGGGGCAAGAAAGTCCTGTGAACTTTCGCAAGAGAATCTTCACCATGCAACTTGTTGCATTGGCGGAAATTCTGGGCCTGCGCTAGCGTAGGACGAATCCATCCACCCTAGCCAACTAAAAAAGCTTCATTTATTGGAGCTTTTTTAGTCTCGCAAGATACTTTATTATATGCCGAAAAAGCTAAAAACTTTACAGGCTCGGCAGGCGATGTGGGTTCGTTGTTTGTTCATGAGTAAATATTAGAGCATGTCTATTATTTGTACTGTTAAATAACTTACAATATACTAACCAAAATTATTACGATAGTGCTTGAAAATTTTAAAAGCCAGATTTTAATGCGGATATTAATGTTTAACATTTGCTTTACCAACGAGTACTGTCGTGTAACTTGAATTCTGAATTATTCCCGATTTCTTTTATTATAGGCCCTTAAGGCTTCAAGATTAAGCATAATCGATAAATAATACAACGACAGATTTAACAGGGTCAACATTAGCATAAAAAGTATCTGTGCATTGCTTTGTAAGTTTTTTAACACATAAAGATATACTTGACATAGTAAAGTAAATTGGTAAACAAAAATTTGAAAAAAACATTAATTAATAAGTTAGGAAAAATAATGCAACAGTCAATAAGGTTTTCAAATATTAAATTAGGACTAGTAGCTATAGCATTTATGGCATCTTCTTTAATCGTTGTGGGCGGTTCCGCTTCAGCTAGCCAGATGAGCGGTTCGAAGAACGAGTCAAAAAGCAAGTCAGCTAGTGTTGCAGGCCAGTTAAAAAAGGAAAGCCAGGCAGCGAGTGACTTGCGAACTGGTTTAACATTTTTACTTCGCCAACACGTAACAACAAATTTGGATGTTAACCGAAGTATCGCTTCTGGCGCGTCACAAGCTGAAATAGATGCAGGTATCGAAGCGCAAATGGCCAACTCAGACGCTATTTCTGCCGCTATTGGCAGCATTTACGGTGCAGAAGCTGAAGCAGCATTTTCAGAAATGTTCTTAGAGCATATTGAGGAATCAAACAACTTTGCTGTAGCAGTAGCAGCTGGAGATGAGTCATCTAAAGCTCTTGCCAACGAAGAGCTAATAGAATATCTAGAAGAGATTGCAACTTTCTTTAGTGATGCAATACCTGTTCTGCCATACGAAGCAGTTTATGGTTTATTGCTAGAACACGAGACTCTGATAAACAAATCTACTGAAGCATCTGCATCAGTAAACTTTGGACAGTCTCAAAAGTTTGAAATCCAGGCTTTAAAGCAAGTTACTGTTATTGCTAACGCGCTAGCGTCTGGCATAATCGCAACTCAGCCAGATTTGTTCTAGAATAAATCGTAGCTAGATATAACAGCCCGGTTATACCCGGGCTGTTATAATTAAATAACCATTATTTATGATAAATGATTCGCTGTAATAAAAAACCGCTTTCCAATGAAGCGGTTTTTTTATAGCTAAGTTACTATTACTGAGCGCCGTCGTCTACCCCATCAGGTCCAGTATCTATTGCATTCTCTACACTGTCTGATGCGTCGGAAGCTGCGTCCCCAGCATCTTGTCTTTCGTCGGTTGTTTGTTGTACTGCACTGTTTGTAGTATCCTGAACGCTGTCTTCAAGATCTTTCCCTGAACGGTTATATGCAAGCCACGCAACAACTAAAGCTACTACTGCGATAACTGTTGCAAGCCACGCAACCCAGTTTGTCCCATTATTATTATGATATTCATCAACCATTTTCCTGTCCTCCTGAATTATTTATGTAATCTCGAGTCTAGACCTAAATTATACTTTTTGCTGTTAAATAAATTACATTTTGTGCGCTAAGTATCCGATGTATCCAATAATATTTTCGATTAGGTGAGCCAAATGAAATATTAAAGTATACTAAAAGCATGAGGATAATCGAGCCAAAGAGGGCTGCTGTGGGTAGTCAAAGAAGCAAATTTTCTATTTTGTTTCCTGCATTAGTATTAATCTCGGCTGTTGCTTTATTTGCTTACCTGCGAATTGGCACAGAAGACTATCAAATTTCTAACGAAGTATCCCCTGTCGTCACGACAACCCAACCTCCAGTTCAAGAAGTTTCAAAAGAGCTGAAGCTAAGAATATTTACAGGTGAAGAACTAAAAACTTTCATGGACAATTTAGCTTATCCTAATGTTTCGGATGTCTCAACTAAACCCGATATCACAGGTGTCCCTGCAGCTGATGAAAAAATCCGGGAGCTAGCAGTACAAAGAGGCTATCGGCAGCGTGCTATACCTAATACCTCTCTTGTAAATGTAGATGGTCATCTACTGCAGCAACGCGCAGTTCCGGATTGGGAAGCATTAAAAACATCAGCCCGAAGCGCCGGGTTAAACCTAGAAATTAGTTCAGGCTTTAGACCAGTCGATGAACAGAGACAGATTTTTACAGACAGGCTAAAAGAAGCAGGCGCCACAACATCTTCTATTGCTACCGGTAAGTCCAACCTTGCGGTCACGGAAGTTCTAAAGACCGCTGCCGTACCTGGGTATTCAAAACATCACACAGGCTTTACCGTCGATTTTACTTGTAGTGGCGTCGGACTCGATGCTTTCAAAAATACGCCTTGCGGTAAATGGCTTAATGCAAATAATTACGAAAATGCAAAACTTCGTGGCTGGATTCCTAGCTATCCCGATGGAGCTGGTCTGCAAGGTCCAGATCCGGAACCTTGGGAATATGTTTGGGTTGGCACGGCTTCACTTTACGAGTAGTCTTACACTAATAATCGCTTGAGAATACGTTTTATATCTGTTAAAGTAGCCTTAATGACAAGCGCTGAATTAGCGGCCCACATTGAGCCGATAAATATTAACGGGCTTAAAGGCCGTATGTTGGTTCTGCCCGCCCCCAAAAATAAATCTAGAGAAATAGTGTATGTTTATGGTCACCACTCGTCACTAGAACGATGGATTGGCGTTGCCGAAGATTTAAATCAGTATGGTGCGGTTACCGTTCCTGATCTGCCTGGTTTCGGCGGGATGGACAGTTTTTATAAAATTGGTATGAAACCAACTCTGGATAACATGGCTGACTACCTGGCTAGCTACGTAAAAATGCGCTATAGGCGTAAGAAAGTCACGATTATAGGTTTGTCGTTCGGATTTCTAGTTATCACACGAATGCTTCAGCGCTACCCCGAACTGGGTAAAAAAATCGATGTGCTAGGAAGTTTTGTTGGGTTTTCCCATAGAGACGACTTTATTTTTTCAAAAAAGCGTTACTGGCTGTATAGGATATTTGCCAGTTTTTTCAGTTTTAAATATTCGGCATGGTTACTTCGCAATCTATTGTTCCATCCAATGTTGATCAGGTTGTTTTACAAACATAGTCATAACGCCAAATTCACCGACCTAGACGAATTGCAGGCTAAGTTGGCGACTGAAATGGAAGTTAAGCTCTGGCAGACTAACGATGTGCGCACACACATGGCGACATCCGTAGGGATGCTTACAGTAGATAACTGCCAGGTTAGAATACCTCGGAAATTATGGCATGTTGGGGTTTCAGGCGATCATTTTTTCGATAATAAAGTAGTAGAACAACACTTAAGAATAATATTTGATGAGGTCGACCAAAGTATGATTAATGTAACGAAGCACGCTCCAAGCGTCATAGCTGATAAAAAATCTAATCAGCCATTCATACCAAAAAGGATGCGTGCAATGCTCAACAAGGTAGAAACATGAAAATCGCAGTAGTCTGTCCATATAATTTAGAAATACCTGGCGGAGTACAAGAGCACGTGCTTGCTGAAGCCCAGGAGCTTCGCCGCCGAAAGCACAAAGTAGTAATAGTAACGCCAAAACCACGAAGACGTAAGAAACCTGCA
Source organism: bacterium (assembly GCA_030854905.1). Lineage (GTDB taxonomy): Bacteria > Patescibacteriota > Saccharimonadia > Saccharimonadales > SZUA-47 > JALYRK01. The sequence goes on along the minus strand of JALYSF010000002.1, from coordinate 27,341 downwards.
GATAAGGGCATTTACTACATAGGCCAGATGGCGCGTATCCCTATGGTAAACAACACTCAGACAGATTTTTCCGCTACTGCAGACTATAAAGCTATCGAGGATTTTTTTGAATATGAAAACCCCGATCTGATGCACATGCATGAACCTGTTGTGCCGATTGTTTCACGCCAGTTACTATCTCAGGCTACCTGCCCTGTTGTCGGGACTTACCACGCCGCCCAACCAGAAAATATTATGGGTAGAGGCTTAGTTAGCTCTTTTATGCCCTATGTACGAGCTGTGACTAAGCAGCTTACGCGCATTACAATTGTGTCCGAAGCAGCTAAAATGCTATTAGAAGACGAGGATATCGAACCTATTATTATTCCGAACGGCGTCGATCTTCGTAAGTACAAGTCATTGTCGACCAAACGTGACCCCAACCAAGTTCTTTTTGTCGGTAGACTCGAAAAGCGCAAAGGAGTATACGAATTACTCGATGCATTTAAGCTGTTGAAAGAGATTAATCCTAAAGCTAGGCTAGATATAGTCGGCGGCGGTCCACTGTGGAGCCGACTACACCGTCGAGCAGATGAGTTGGACCTAGATGATGTAACGTTCCATGGTTTTGTGAGCGACATGGATAAAAGGCGCATGATGAGTAGCTGCGGAGTATTTACCTCTCCCGCTACCCATGGAGAAAGTTTCGGAATAGTTTTAGTTGAGGCTATGGCCATGGGATGTGGAGTGGTAGCTGGCAACAATCCGGGGTACCGTACTGTTATGAAAGATCGAGGATCTATATCTTTGGTTGATTCGACAGATAGCGAAGCTTTTGCAGCTAGGCTACATCTTTTTATGTCAGATTCTAAATTAGTAAATATTTGGAAACAGTGGGCACGCCAAACGATCAAGCAGTACGATTGGCCGATTGTAGTAGATAAGTATGAAGAATTATTCAAAAAACTGGTATGACTATAGGATTTGTTCTTGACGATCGTCTAGACAAGCCTGATGGCGTTCAGCAATACATAAAAACACTCGGAGAATGGCTTGCGAGAAGAGGGCACACCGTTTACTATCTCGTAGGCGAGAGTCCCTCTATGAAGAGTCGAGACGATGTTATCCATCTTGGCAAAACTATAGAAGTGAGATTCAACAAAAACCGCATGGGTGTTCCGTTGCCAATTAGCCGCCAAACTGTAAAAAGATTATTTCAGAAGATTGATTTTGACGTACTGCACGTGCAGATGCCCTATAGTCCACAAGTTGCATCACGCATAATTAACGCAGCTCCGGCAAAAACTGTGATAGTCGGTACATTTCATATTTTGCCCTACTCTGCCCCTGAAAAAATTGGAACCCGGCTACTAGCAGGCGCGTTAAGAAAAAGCCGAAATAAGTTCGATAAGATTTTTAGTGTTTCAGAGGCAGCGCAGGATTTTGCCAAAAAATATTTCAAAGTTGATTCAACTGTACTGCCAAACATGATTAATCAAAAATTATTTAGTAGCAACTATAAGATCGAGGATTCCGGAAGGAGCAAGATAGTTTTTTTGGGTAGGCTTGTAAAACGCAAAGGAGCTTTAGAGCTTATGAATGCGTATGAAACGTTGCTAGAAAGTGAACCAGAATTTGCAGCCAGTACTGAGCTGATAATTGGCGGCAAAGGAGAACTACTGCAGCAACTAAACGTTTTAAAAAGTCGCATATGCTCGAAATTTAAGGACTCAAAAATTACCTTGGCCGGATTTGTAATGGAGAAAGATAAGCCAATATTTTTAAAACAAGCTACGCTTGCTGTATTCCCGGCAACCGGAGGTGAAAGTTTCGGCATAACGCTACTGGAAGGTATGGCTGCCGGAGCAGAAGTTGTTTTGGCTGGAGATAACCCTGGCTACAGATCAGTTCTGGGTAATATCCACGGAAGCATGATAAATCCAGCTGACAGTCATTCATTTGCTCAAACAATGAAGAATATACTTAAAGACGACACTGCAAGAACCAAACTGCACAATGCGCAGGCTGAGTTCATAAAAAAATTTGACGTGAATATTGTTGGTAAAAAACTAGAATCAGAATACATAAAACTTGCATCAAAAAAACAAAAGCAACATAATAAACAATAAGATGAATCGGAAAGATGATGTACACGTTACTGTATCCAACAAAACTTTAGTTAGAATTCTTGTGTTCCTAATCGGAACGATCCTATTATTTAGATTTATTTCAAATGTACTTCACCCTTTGACGCTAGTCTTAGTTTCTGCATTTCTGGCAATGGCGCTGAATCCTTTTGTGCAATATGTTAAAAAGCACATGCATATTAAGGAACATGGTTTGGCGGCCGTAATATCTTATATTATTGTTCTAGTCGTACTTGGAGTATTTTTTGCTCTAGTGTTGCCTCCTTTTATTAGTCAGACTGTAGATTTCTTGATGGATGTACCTTCTAAGATTCAAAATCTTCAGCAGCAAGACGGGTGGCTGGGAGATTTGGTTCGCCGTTATGATCTGAGCTTAGAGCTTGATAAGATCGCAAATAATTTCCGAGCAAATCTGTCCGATTACACAGGTACAGCTTTCAATGTCGCTAGTAGAATTGTTGCTAATCTTATATCAATAATAATGGTACTGATTTTGACATTTATGATGTTAAACGAAGGACCTCGAGCTAGTGAGTGGTTCATTAGCCAGTTCCCTGAACGGCGAAGCAAGAGGTATCGTAAGCTTGCGACTCGTATTTATGGAGTTGTTACAGGTTTTGCCAATGGCCAAGCTATAATCGCGCTACTGGGTGGATTCTTTTCGCTCATTGTATTACTGATAGCTAGTTCTGTTTTAAACGTCAGTATCAATGCAGTACCCTTAGCAGCATTAGTAACACTATTTGGCTTAATCCCTACTATTGGCAGCTACATAAACTCAGTCGTAATCACATTAATATGTCTGATTGCCTCACCTACACTCGCTGTAGTTATGCTTATCTACTACATTGTCTATCAACAAATTGAGAATGCAACGATTCAGCCGTACGTGCAATCTAAGACCAATGATTTGTCCCCACTAACTGTATTTATCTCAGCTCTGCTGGGACTTGGGTTTGGTGGTGTCTTGGGCGGTTTAGTAGCTATACCGATCGCCGCGACGGCAAAAATTTTCTTAGAAGATTGGTTAGACGACCGTCAATACAACGCTAGTACGCCTCACGATACTAAAGATAAATAATTATTAAAAAGCTATTAATATGACTATCTTTTTCTGCTCCAAGTTGCCTGAGATCCAGAATCTTTAATTTCAATTCCCTGCTCTAATAGATTGTTTCTTAGACTGTCGGACATTGTCCAATCTTGGTTTTCTCGCGCAGTATGTCTTTTACTGATCAAGTCTTTTTGATCTAGGGTTATGTCATTTTCTATAAGCTTAAGACCGAGCAGCCGCTCTACTGCATCTAATAAGTTTTTGCTTGGGGATAGATTGGTTTTTAGTGCTTGGTCAAATGCTTGATCAATAAGAGATAATGCTTCAGGACTATCAAGATCATTTTGGAGACTCTGAAGCATTGATTGAGAGCTCATAGCGTCATCTTGCTCCGGTAATTGCCAGACAAGATCGGCTACAGCCAGCCAGTTATTTAGGCGATTCTGAGAAGATTCCAGTATTTCCCAGCTAAAGTTACCCTCTGTTCGATAATGTTTAGAAAGTACCATGAGTTTGAAAGCCCTCAAATCAAAGCCTTTGTCTAGGATATCTTGCAGAGTATAAATATTGCCTAGCGATTTACTAATTTTGGTTCCGTCGACTTTGATATGATTGGCGTGCAGCCAGTAATTACTGAAATTTTTTCCAGTAACAGCCTCCGACTGCGCAATTTCATTAGTATGATGCACCGGGATATGATCTATGCCGCCAGTGTGAATGTCGATCTGGTCGCCTAAGACTTCGCGAGCCATTACAGAGCATTCCAAATGCCATCCAGGGAACCCTTTACGATCTTTTGATCCGGAGGGACTTACCCATTCCATATCACGCTTTTCTTCCGGGTTGCTGAATTTCCATACCGCGAAATCAGTAGGATTTCTTTTGCCCGTATCTACAACTCTTGCACCAAACTTCAGCCCTTCTACGTTTAACTGAGCGAGTTCACCGTAGTTAGTTAATTTGCTTGTGTCAAAATATATACCATCGTTAATAACATAAGTGAAACCTTTAATTTCCAGCTCTTTCACAAATGCAACCTGTCGTTCGATGTAATCCGTTGCTCTAGGCATATGATTTGGTCGTTTTAACCCTAGTAAATCGAATGCTTCTTTATCGGCAACAGCAATATATTTTTCTGCTACCTGCCATGCCGTTAGACCTTCTTTTAAGGCCCCTTTTAACATTTTATCTTCGCCCGCATCTTCGTCAGAAGTTAAATGGCCTACATCAGTAATATTTTGAACATGATCAACATCGTAACCGCTTGCTTGCAAAGTTCGTACCAATAAGTCCCAGTAAATATAAGCTACCCAGTTGCCGATATGAGGCTGTGAATATACTGTGAGGCCACAAGTATATAGCTTTACTTTATTGGCTTCTAGAGGTACAAAATCCTCAATATTACGCGTGAGTGTATTGTATAATCTCATATATTTAATAGCTGTTCAGCTTTAGCAATCACTTCTGATTTTAACTCTTCGAAATCCCTCTTTTGGTTAATCTTGAAACCAGCGGCATATGGGTGTCCGCCGCCGCCAAAATGCGCGGCTAACTTATCCGCGATATTGCCGTCTGAGTTGCACCTGATCTTGGCGGTAATCTTGCCATCATTATAAACCTTAAATCCAATCACTATCTTTACGCCAACTGTCATGCGAATATCTTCCATGACCAGCATCGTCGGGTTATACACTTGGCTATATTTTTCTATTTCTTTCCATGGAATAGTGATCGTAGCAATCCGACCTCCGCTATGCAGCTCGACGCGCTGCAGAAGCTCACCTTTATATGGCAATAGTTCCGGCTCCTTGCGCATTAGTTCACGGCGTGCATTTTCAAGTTTGGCGATCGAAACTCCTAGCTCCATAAGCTCAGATACTATTCTGACGCTTTCAGGGCTCGTGCCTTCGCTTGAAAAACCTAGGCTATCGCTAAGGATAGATACGGTAATCATTTCGCAAGCATCAAGTGGGAGGGGCCATTTTCCCTCTTTGGCAATGCGATAGATTATCTCTCCCGTAGCAACACAAATTTCACTGATTGTTTCCGTAGCCCAGCTTATACCGCTTGTTTCGGTGTGATGGTCGATTACGATAGTCGGCTTGGCTTTTAACCAGGATAGCTGCCGGCTTGTGTCTAATGTTTCGAAAAGTGTTTCGGTGTTAACGTCTACAATAATAACTAAATCACAGTCAGTCGGTGCCTGTTTGGTAATACGGTCCCATCCCGGCAAATATTTCAAGTGCGCCGGCATATCGATACCACAAACAAGACTAACCTTTTTATTTTGCTCGCTTAGCAGCGCTTCAAGGGCAAGCGAAGAAGATAGGCTGTCGCCATCTGGATTATCCGCCTGCAGAACGCATACGTGCTTCGCTGCAGCAATCATATCTAAAGCAATTTTATACGCACTCATTGATAGTAGTTTAAACAGTTTAGAGTTATCAGTAAACTGTTTATATTGTCTGACGGTTTTCGAGTGCTCTGCCCAGGCTGAGCTGATCGGCGTATTCTAGGTCGACTCCTACGCTAAGGCCTTGTGCTAGGCGCGTAATTTTAACTTTAGTGCCTTCAAGTTGCTGCTGGATGTAAAGCGCTGTGGTCTGCCCCTCGACGCCTGCATTAGTAGCGAGGATTATTTCTTTGACTTTATCTTTTTTAATTCGATTAGTGAGTTCTGAAATGTGAAGTTCATCTGGTCCAACTCCGTCAATTGGTGATATTAGTCCTCCGAGGACGTGATAAGTCCCTTTAAATAGCCCGGTTTTTTCGATAGCCAATATATCAAACGAATCAGCAACCACTGCAATTAACGACTTGTCTCGTGATGGGCTATCGTAAAGCGGGGATACTTTTAAGCCCGAGTCCATCATCGCAAACGTTATCGGACAAGTAGTAATGCCTTGGTGTAATAAACCTAAGGCCTCAGCAATCTTATTACTTGAGCTGGGATCTTTCCGGGCCAAATAATAGGCATAGCGTTCAGCGGTGCGAACACCAACCCCTGGTAAATTTCCAAGAGAATCTATGACATCCTGCAGAGTCTTAGGGAGTATATTCACTAAAAACTAAAGTCCTAAGTTGCCTAGACCGCCTAATAGTGGAGCCATTTTATCTTGAGCTAATTTTTGACTAGCGTTGATTGCCTCTTTTACGCCTTCTTCTACCCAGCGCTCCAGCTGCCCTATGTCTTCTAAATCAACATATTCAGGATCGATACTGACTTTTTTTAACTTCATCTCTCCGCTCATTTCGACCGTAACGGCACCCTCGCCGGCTTCAACTCTAACTATTGCGTTCTGAAGTTCTTTTTGAGCTTTTTTGACTTGCATAAGCATCTTTGCTTGATCAAATTTTGACATTACAATCTCCTCTTTCAAGTTGTATTTTAACAGATTAAAGGCATTTGATTAAAGTCTTTGCTCAACTCGAAAATTATTTTATTGTCTTATGGAATAAGTTTCACGAGTTGCGGGTGCTTTAGGCCAAGCTACAAAATATCGACTGACCTGATAAAAAGACGATGCCGCCACCGCAATAATTATTAATCCTGTGCCGAGATAACGTGCTACAGGATTTCTAGGAAAGACTTTTAGCCATTCTCCCAGTAGAAAACTTAGACCATTGGCAATTATGATATAGATAAACGGCAATAGTATTATAGCCGCACCGAGTCCATAAAATCCTACTATCAAAGTCGCTACTATAGTGCATAACCACACCAATGGTGTTCTCTTAAGTTTTAGATGATATCGGTAAGCGTATAATCCTAGTAAAAAAAGCGTACCGCTGAACAAATCAAGTAGCGGCAGTCTGCTCAACCAAAATTCAGGATTATGCGGAGCCGCGTAAATTAGGGCTTTTGGTAGAGCAATAAAATTGTTAAGTAATGTTCTGGGGCTTATGGTTTCTGGGATAAGAAGCCAATCTCTAATTAAGGTAGGATCTTTGACGAAAGAATATATCAGGGGCAAAGATAACAAGATAGCAAGCAGTAACACTCCGACAGTGTGCAGTGAGCCAATTTTTCTAAAAAATGCTAGTATCTTTTTTGAATATAGTACTAAAAATATTGTGAAAATATACGGAGCCGTAGGCACGTAGAGCGCTGCTGCAAAAATTATAACAAGCAAGTATGAGAAATATTTACGGCGTGCGTAATGTTTGAACCAAAATAGGCCAACCAGTAACACGAACCATATTAGTAGTAATGCCGTTGGCGAGGCGTGGCGACCGGTCGCCAGCAGCCAGCTGGAACTTGCAAACATTATAGTTGCAAGGTATGCGATTCGTGTTGAATGCCATTTTTTTACCAGTTGATAGAACGCGATTATAACTAAAATAACGAATATTGTACTGACTGCCCGAAGTGCTTCCGGCGAATAAACTTCCAGTTTGGTAAGCAGATATACTACTAACTTATGAGGTAGATATAGCGGGTTTGCTAATATTTCGGCCTTTGTAGTGGAGCTACTTATCGCACTGATTTCCAGTGCTGACATGCCAGATACCAAGTTACCTAATTTATAAAAATAAAATAAAAATACAATTAAAATACCGGTAAGCCCGGCTGCACCGCCCCAAGTTACGTATGGCTTAACAACTGAGTCATACACCTTTTTCATCTTAAAAGCATTATACACTGAAATTAAGTTGTGCTTAGTTATAGTTTTTGGACTTTAAGCGGAAAAAGGCTCAGACTGACGATTATCAAGAGTTCTGAAACGTTGTTTGCCGTTATCAAAGTATAGCTCCACTTGACCTACGGGGCCGTTTCGATGTTTTTTAATGTACAGATCAACAATCCCCTTACGCTCAGTATCGGGGTTATAGTAGTCTTCGCGATAAATAAACATCACAAGATCGGCGTCTTGCTCAATTGAACCAGATTCGCGCAGGTCGGCTAACTGAGGTATTTGAGGATGCCTGCTCTCGACAGAACGGCTTAATTGGCTTAAGGCGATTATCGGTACATTTAACTCGCGCGCTATACCTTTTAATCCCCGTGAAATTTCGGAAATTTCTTGGACTCTATTCGAATCCCCGCCGAATCGGCTACCGCCACTCATTAGTTGCAAGTAATCTACAATTATAAGACCAATCTCTCGTTTGTGGGCTTCGCGCCTGGCTTTGGTTCTTAGATCCGATACTGTGATCCCTGGAGTGTCGTCGAAATATATAGGTGACTCACCTAGCGTGCCCATAGCTTGGCTGATTTTCTCAAAATCGGCAGTACTTAAATTACCTGTACGCAAATTCCAGGCATCTACTCCTGCTTCGGCAGCAAGTAAGCGATCGACGAGTTGCTCTTTACTCATTTCCAGAGAGAAGAAAAGCACGGGCGCACCGGACCTAGTTGCAACATTTTGCGCGAAATTTAACGCCAATGCCGATTTCCCCATACTTGGTCTAGCTGCCAATATAATTAAATCGCTTTTTTGGAACCCAGCGAGTTTATTGTCTAGATCTCTAAAACCGGTCGGGACACCCCTGATTTTCCCTTTATCTTTATGTAGCTCATCTAAACGTTCAAAACTGTCTCCCAAAACGTCTTCAATACTTACGAGATCCTGGCTGACATGTTTTTGGCTGACGTCAAAAAGTCTGCTCTCGGCAGTCTCAATTAGCTCTTGAAGCGATTTTTGTTCGTTGAAACCTAGTTCTGCAATATCCTGCGAGGCTTTGATTAGGCGCCTTCGTATGGCCTTAGTCGAAATGATGTTGGCGTATTCTTCTACATGAGCTGCTGTAGGTACATAATTTGTTAGCTCAGTAATGTATGACGCGCCGCCAACTACATCTAGTATGCCAGCTGATTTAAGTTGATCAGTTAGTGTCAGGATATCTATCGGTCTATGCTTGTCGTATAAAGATTTGGCTGCTTCATAGATGTATCGGTTGCGTTCTTCATAAAAATCGTCTGCCGAGATAACGTCAGCAATTTTGACAATGGCTTCGCTGTCTAACATTAATGCACCTAACAGGCTGGACTCGGCGTCGAGGCTTTGGGGCTGAAGTTTACCGGCTTTATCATCCATAATATTAGTCTAGCAACTCTGCTCCCCCGAAAATATTGCTTATGCTTTCTATGTCATCATCGGGATTGCTATTATCTACATCTGTTTCTTGCTTTGAACTTTCTAACTCTACCGGTAGTGCGTCTTGATTAACTTCCGTTTGTATATTCAATGCGCTGTGACCGCTACTCTGCAGAATCTCATTGAACTTTTGAAGGTTACGCGGTTGGTTCAACTGCTTTGCATGAAAAGGAAATTTAAAAGTGAGCATTATTGTGTCGCCGTTTAGCTTAACTTCGGCCATTCTTAGCAGCCCGTAAAGTGTGCTGTATTTTGTTTTAGACTCATTAAGTATCTGACCCCAATCGAACTCCGCCTCTGATGTGCTGGGATTTTCGGTGGCGGTTAACTCTTCTTTAGCCTGTTCAGGCGTTTTTTTGATGATCGGTTTTTTAGCGGTCGGTGCCGGAGCTTCATTGAGTTTCTCGGGTTTTGATTCTACTGCTACCGCTTCTTTAGTCAGGACGGAAGAATCCACGGTGTCTTCTTTTGATTTTTGTATATGACTCTCCTTCGCATGAGTATCGTTAGTCAGTGTGCCGAGCAAGGCTACTTCGAGTGCAGACATCGGATCGTTATAGGTACTCACAAGAAGTAGATCTTTAAGCAGGTTCAGCGACAGCTGTTCGGATAATACAGGCTCTTTATCGACCAAGGCAGTACGCAGTCTTTCAGATAGCTGGATACTTATCTGGGCGGCTGAAAGTCCGTTTACTCGTAGGCGCTGGGTCTCGTCTAAAATCTTTGCGGCGCTGTGCAGTGCCACTGCGTTAAGTACCGATTCTATATATTCGCTATTGGGTATACCGAGCAGACTCTCGGCGCTTTCGGAAGTGATGTTGTCGCCATAAGATGATATCTGATCCAATAAACTTAACGCGTCCCGGAGTGATCCGTCACTGAAGTTAGCAATTTTTTCAATCGCTTTTTCATCGATTTTTATAGTTTCCTTTTTTGCAACATCTTGTAAGTGGGCTGATATATCGGGAATACTAACCTGTCGGAATGGGAAGCGCTGCGTACGGCTAACAATGGTTGCAGGAACCTTATGAGTCTCAGTCGTGGCTAAAATAAAAACAACGTGCTCCGGTGGCTCCTCCAATGTCTTGAGCAGCGCGTTGAAGGCTTCTTTTGTTAACATATGGACTTCGTCAATGATATAAACTTTGTACTTGGCGCTTGTAGGCGCTATATTCACTTTGTCGCGTAGGTCACGTATCTCATCTATCCGGCGGTTGCTGGCGGCATCAATTTCAATAATATCCAGATGCACTGAATCATCCGTATAAGCTATACCATTAATTTCATGGGCCATAATTCGAGCTACACTAGTTTTGCCAACCCCTTTTGGCCCCGTGAAAAGATACGCATGTCGGATTGCGCCGTTTTTTAAGGCGCTGGCAAGAGTCTTAGTGACGTGATCCTGTCCGATAACCTCACTAAGCTTTTTAGGCCGGTATTTCCGGTATAAAGCTTCCCTCATATCAGATAATTATAGCTGTTTAAGCCAATTAATGATGTTGTGATTTATTTCTGTTTGTTAGAGGGGTTCAAGGCGGCTATCTTTTCCACCAGCGGTAAACAAGATATCGCGATACCACTGTAGGTAACACCCGTACCAATAAGTCGAACTAAATTACCAGTATAAGGACGCCTGCGAATGAAAGAGTTTCCGGCGGCATTAATTAACAACCCAGCTGCGATAATACCTTTGCTCTGAACGTCTAGGCGGCCATATCCTAAAGTTTTATTATCAGGATTTATAGCTTGATTAGCTTTGTTGGCCAAGGATGCAGTAGCATCTAGTACTAGAAATGTTCCTGCCAGTTCTGCCGTAAAAGCACCAACTCTAAATTCTTCTCTATTCATCAGCCCATATTATCAGGCCTAATCTGGTTAACCATGAGAGTATTAGCTTCACACCTTCTCAGTTATACCCGCTTCAGCCTGCAAATGTGGACAATACTTAAAACTACTTCGCTAATAATATAAGGCCGATGAACGATATTAAACTGGCGCCAATCAGCAACAGTCCATTATCTTTTTCTTTGAGTATGAAGTGACTGGCGATGATGCTTAATGGCAATTGGAAAGTAGTCAGTAGTATCACTAGACTAACATTGTCAACTTTCGTTAGCGCCATGATGTAGGTATAGCCACTCATGCCTGCTAATATTCCACAGACAATAGTACCCGTAACTTCAAATCTCGTAAACTTCGGAGGCGGTTGCTTATTAAATTCTGGCGCAGCAAGTAACAGAGTTGAAAACGCCTGAACGCCGTAACCAATTATGAAATATGCCGATAAACTAATTTTATCAAGCGCAGCTTTTTCGGCAACAATAACTACCCCCAGCGACAGTCCTGCTATCCCAGCCAAAACGCTACCTTTTAGAGTATTTTTATGTTGGGATTTTCGCTTTACCGAGTAAATAGCAAGGTAAGCTCCTGTCAAAAGTAACAAGCCTCCAGTGATCTGTCCTCCTCTGAGCGTTTCTCCTAAAATCAGCCAGCCGGCAACAATAACAACAACAACGTAAAGTTGAAACAGAGTTAAGTAAGTAGTAACACTAACTAGCCTTTTCGACGCAAATGACGACCATCCGAATATCGCAATAAACACACCGATGATTGTCAGTAATATTATAGTATTTACATCCCAGTTAATAACTCGGTTGTCACCAAGTAAACCAATTAACAGGCCTAGCGGAAAGACCCCTAGTCCGAAAGTTAAGGCTGCAATTAGTTTAGAAGAAAGAGCGGATTTCTGCGAATACCACCTAGTGAATACCGAATGTCCGACAGCAAAAATAAAATAAATCCCAATGAAGAACTGCCAGGGCATTTAAAGCGCTGCTTCGAGTGCGGCCCATTCTGCATCTTTGTCGTCTTCAGGTAAGTTTATGCTGACCTGATCGCCTGGCTTGGCCTTGAAATATGTAACGCTAGCTAGTAGCACTCTGAATTCGCGCTCACCAATTGTTACAATATAATGCCCGTCTTTCTGGGTAAGGAGCCCAACGACTTGTTTACGAGGAATTGGCCCAATTTGCTTGTACATAAATGCGCCATCATCAGCGATACTTAATTTCAAGATATCACCTTGAACCAACTTTGATTTGCTGGCGTAGTTGGCTGGTACGGGATATGTCTTACCATCACTGCCAACCATGTTCTGACCATCGAAGACACCTTCGATAATCTTGCCAATGTTTTCTTCTTTGGCGGACTGGGTTACTACAGGGTCTTCACCTGTCAAAGAAATCAAAAGCTCTTTAGCCGCAGCTAAATTAGTCTCTGCTTCGCCAATCAAAGCTCGTAAGCGCTTTATTTGCTTCTCTGGTACGTCTGGCATTTCGCTACCTTATATCCCCTTTTTCTGTTTTCGCTCTCAATACTAACCTAAAGCTAACACGAATTCATAAAACAGTCAAAAAAATCAATGTCATAATCAATAAAGTTGTGGAAAACTTTAACTATATAATGCGCCGAGCACTATAAAAATATATAACTATTTTTAGTAATTGCGTGAGTTTACACTAAATAGATTCACCATAATTAATACGCTTTTGCATGTCTTCATGGTCGAGGCCATAATGGTGTGCAATTTCATGCCAAACAGTTCGCTTGACGTGGCTTTTTAAGTCTAGGATATCTCGCGACACAGAGAGTATAGGGTTCTTGAAGATGGTAATTTTATCAGGTAAAACCATATTGTAGCCACTGCCGCGCCTAGTAAGCGGGATACCTTCGTATAAGCCGAACAGTGTATGACCCGGCATAAGCTTTAGTTTTTCTCTTTGCTCAGGGCTCGGATCGTCTTCTGTAACAATAGCTAAGTTTTTGGTGTGTGATGTTTGTTCCTGAAGGCTATCAATCGCTTCGTTTACAATTTTCTCAAATTCTTCATCGCTTAACTGCATGTATCTATATTACACACTTCGCTGTTTCTATACATAGCTTGCTAACTCAACTATATATAATAGTATTGCTTATGACAAAAGTTTGCTATACTTGCAATATAAAACGCTAATGTTCGTGGTGGGCAGGAGGGTTACGCTATGGACTTTATAAACAAAAACCGAGAGCTTGTGATATTGGGGGTGATATTAGTTGCCCTACTAGGATTCGCTGTCTTGAATTCAAACAGTAATGGTTCGCCAGACTCTGCGAGTCAAAATTCATCTCAGCCAGACGAGCTAGCTGATAGTCTGGCCCAAGAAGTTGGGGTTTCTGTCGACGAAGCAGCTAACAGTACTATTAAAAGCGACTCCGATCCAGTCGAAAGTAGCAATAACAGTGAAGCCGAAGCCCCGGTAGTTGCAGAACAGCAACCCACGTCTCCTGCTGAAGAGCCTACAGTTAGTACAGAGCCTCCCGAGTCTACTGAAAATCCAGCTCCAAATGAAGTCAATACACAGCCACAATCTAACTCAAACGAAAGCTATACCTACACAGCACAGACGGCTGACAGCTATTCTAAGCTAGCTCGTAAAGCAGTTCAGACTTACGGCTTAACTGACAATGTGCAGTTGAGTCAGGCTCAAATTATCGCAGCCGAGACCTGGCTAGCTAGTGGAAAAGAGCTACTAAATCAGGGACAATCAGTAACAATGAGTAAATTAGATGTAAAAGCGGCAATTGAACGGGCAAAAGCTTTAACTGCCGATCAGCAGGCGCTTTGGCAAAGTTACGTAGCAGGTGTAAACTTCGACACCAATAGTTTTGGTGAATAGCTCAGCAGTTTTCGATGAGCCTAGCTAGCTCATCGTCAAAGTCAGTGGCGTTGGCAGCTTGATTGGATACTTCAATAGCTTCCCTGGTTTGTTGACCTAATTTGTCCCACGATTTACCCAAACTTATAGCTACAGTGCCTGCACCCATAATCATTCTTTGTCTAGAGATATGCATACGGTTCGGTCTGTTAATCATCCCCCGCAGAACTTCATCAATCATCAGCTCGACGTTAGGATAGTTTTGAAGGGTCTTCTCGCATAGTTCTTTATAATTAGAGCTATTTATGCATCCACCCGATATTAGGTCGATGCAATAGACTATATTGTTGGGCAATGAATTAATGGTTTCTTCTATAACTCGTCCATTTTGGTCGCTACCCAAAAAGGCCGCTAGAACCAGTTGACCTCCCCACCTGACCTCAGGTGTCGAAAAGTCTTCATATATACCCGTCAGTTCCGCAATTTGCCGACATTCATAAGTTAGATATTGATTGGCTGAGCGCGGTGGCGCTAAATGACCCTCGATTTGAGGGTCATTAGAAACTATTAATCTTTCAAATAGCTCCGATTTATAATCTAAATTAAAAGGAGCATCGGGTAAGGCGTACATACTACTATTATTATAACACAAAGACCGCCGAGTTACCAGCGGTCTTTGCTGCATGAACTTTAGTTTATGCTAGTTCGACAGATGCGCCGGCTTCTTCAAGAGTTTTCTTGGCAGCTTCAGCATCTTCTTTTTTAGCTTTTTCGAGTACAGGCTTTGGAGCACCGTCTACGATAGCTTTTGCTTCACCAAGTCCAAGACCAGTAATGTCTTTGACGGCCTTGATGACTGCTACTTTTTGAGCACCGGCATCTTTAAGGATGACATCATACTCAGATTTTTCCTCAGCAGCAGGTGCAGCGTCAGCTCCGCCAGCAGGACCAGCAACAGCAACTGCAGCAGCAGCTGGCTCAATGCCATATTCATCTTTAAGGATGGTTTTTAATTCGTTTACTTCAAGGACACTAAGCTTTGTTAGTTCCATAGCTAATTTCTTTACATCGTTTGCCATAATTTATTCTCCTTTAATTATTAATTTGAAGCTTTTGCTTCGATTCCGTCTAGCAATGCATGAAGATTGCCAGAAAGTGCGTTTGTAACATCGTGCAGAGGCGACATAAGCATTGCTACTACTTCGGCGACCAGCTGATCTTTGCTTGGTAGTTTGGCTAATGCGGTGACGTCGTCTGCGCTAATAAACTTGCCTTCGGCCGTTATAGCTCCGACAAATTTTATGCTAGGTTCGTTCTTTGCGAAGTTGTGTAAAACTTGCGCAGGTGCGACCTCGTCTTCGGCGTTAAAAGCATACAGAAGCATGCCCTTAAGTTCGTCAACGTTAACGTCTTTGAGTGTTGTAGTCTGAGTTATTGCTTGTTTGACAAGGCGGTTTTTGACTACTTTTACAGTCGTGCCGTTGTCTTTGGCTCCTCGACGAAGCGCTTGCAAAGCCTTAACTGTCGTACCTTGGTACTGACTCACGACAGTCATCTTCGAAGTGCTTAGTAAATCTGCTACTTCTTTGACGACTTCATTTTTCTTGTTTCTAGTTAATGCCACTTAGTTCTCCCTTTGCGGATTATTTGTCTCTTAGTTATCGACCTTCTAAGAGTTTGTTGCTACCGAGAATTAAAAAACTGCTTTCGTAAACAACGAAGGCAGCGAAATAATGCTCAAAAACAATATTTTCATATCGCCTCGGCGGCAAATTAAGGATTTCTCCTGCCGCTGTCTTCGGTAACAGATAAATGATACTACAATCTAATGACGTTTACAAGGGTTGGGAGTCAAATACCCTGGATGCAAATGCCGGGTGCTTCAATACTTCGGCGCTTGGCGAATGGGATGCCGCAACATTCACAAATAACCCAACTATGGATAAGTCTGCCAGACTAAAGCCTCTTTGCTGGATGATGTGCGCCATAGCCAGTCTAGCCATGTGCCTTTCGGTGTGATCCGAAAGTGGTTCTTCTAGACCTGCGCCTTGTTCTTTTTGGGCTGACCAGAGCTTGCTTAGAGTCATGCCAGTAGACTTAATCGTCTCTTGTTTGGCATTACTAAGTAGGTTGCGGTAATCGGGCGTATCAGCATTTACAGCAAGCTTAATAGTAGCTTCGCCAGTTTGTCTGTCTGCAGAAAGCATTAACGAGTATGGAGGGCACTTTGTCCAGCCGGTAGAAAACTGAGTTTCAAGACTTACAAGATGCCCATTCCCCGCCACATTAAAGCGACGCCTGGAGTAATGATGACCCATTGAGTCGTGGCAAGTTTGCTCTGGTCTAAACATATCTTGGACTAACAGTAGAGGCCACAGCTAAGCCTGTAACGACTTTACTGGGTTCAGCATTAAATCTGTTGTGTATCGCTTCTAGTTCGGTGTCTAATGATCTAATCGCCTGATCTCTGTTTCTAGCACCAACTCTCCATGCGTGGTCGGCTAAAGAGGCATCCTGAACAGATAAGGCCCTTAGTGGTTGAGAATCTCTCATAATAAATCTTTCTTTTTAATTAATAACTAATCGGCGAAGCCGTTTAATTCGTGACTTACTCCAGCATCCAGACTTTGCTGCTGTCTTTGCTGATCCAATGCAGTCATTACTGCTCTTCCTACGTAATGTTCTGTCCTTTTAACAGCATGTTCTACATGTTCGGGCGTTGTGAAAGTTTCTTTAGTTGTCATATTTTTCTCCTTATAATTAAAAAAGCTTCGAGTTTGGGTCGAAGCTTGTTATTACGCTGTGTTGTCTATTTATTTATGCTTCAACCCATCAACAACACAGCCGCGCGCATTAATCACGAGGTTCTTAGATGTAGTGACGTTATAGTTTAGGCTCATAACATGCGATTGTATACCCATAATTTAGTAAGTCAATATTGACTTTTATTACATAATGGTTGTATCGTATCCTATTGATGAGTGAAATACTTTATGGATGTATGTCGTCTGAGAGCGGCAGATTGCAGGCTGAAAAAGTTCAGTTGGCTTTAGGCATGGGTTGTTTAAGAGACGTAGTATTCCCTTCGGTAGAGGTAAATCGTCCTGGTACTTTTACGCCAGGAACCGGCAAACTTGGTATCGATACCCAAGCAAGTTTTTCACGCGGCTTTTTTGGCTATTTTGGAGTTCATACTGAAGACGAATTATACATTCTTCTACAAGAAAGAACTCCGCAAGTCACCACAACTAAATATTCTTTAGATAAGTTAGCTAGCCAGCACCCCGAACGTTTTAGTATTATTAACGAGAGAATAGACGCTTATTTCCCTAAACCTGTTGTAGTGAGTTTTGAGCCATTTACTGCAGTTGATCAAGCTTAAACTGAGTGGCGCGCTCGGCCGATAGACGTGTTAGTTCGGGATCTTCGTCGCGATTGACGAACTTCATTCCTTCTCCAATTATCGGGTGGATTTCGCTTAGTTTTTGATGCATTTCCATAACTAGTTTTCGGTAACCTGGGTGACCTTGAGGGGTTGTACGTAACTCGTGTAAATGAAATGCTTCACGAGCATTGTAAGTTACTTTCCAGCGCATTTTGTGGCCCAAGAGCGTAGCGTACTGGGCTTCTAAGCCGTAGCCTTTTTCTATCAAAAAACTATGAAGTGCAAGACTTAATGCGAAACATTGTTCGAACAAATCAGTAAGTCCAGCATCTTCAACGAGTTTAGGAATTTCGAAACCGTATCTTGGAGTCAACTGTTGCCACTCCAAATCATCGACGATACGGTGGCGCTGTAAATCACGGAAAATACCGTAATCGCACACAAGATCCCAACTATAATGTATTTTTTCTAGGGCTCTACCTGGTCGATGTCGCCTATTCATCCTGTCGCCAATGTAAGCTAACAGAGCGTCGGATTTCTGTTCGATTTTCCAGCTATTAACTTCGCTACGGATTGAAGTTAGGGGCAAATTACTATGTTCGTAGAGTAAATCTGGAACTATATCGAGCTCGTTACGAGGCCACACATCAGTTAGCGTCACGGCTTGTCCGGCTTCGGTTAAGTTTGTTGGTAGGCTCTTTTCAGCAAGCTCCAGTACTGCATTTCTTGTTTGATTGCGGTAGGCGATTGTTGCGCCGCCGCGGTCGGGTTTGTCCGCCCTTTCTAAGAAAGTGCCTAATACTTTACGACATTCTTTAAGGATTTTCTGACCTGTTGCTTTGGCTTCTGGTAAATCGTCGGCAAGTAGATTCATTATAAGATTTTCTAAAGCTTGGCCGCTGGCAAAAATACCTACTGTAGATTTTGTGGCGACCGGCAAAACTGTTCGTATTGCGTCGCAAGCTTGAGCGCGGGTAGCCCCTTGCCATGCAACGTCTCGCTCGGCCTGAGGAACAGTAGAATTATCACGTACGTATTTAGTAAGGTCGTGAACTAACTTTGAATAAACATCAAATATAGCATCCATAACTTTTTTGTATTGTGTTTGCACTGCGTCGTCGAAATGTTCTGGGGTGTAATATCTGTACTCACCGTGTTCGTCTTTTTGGTCAAAATAGATATATCTTGTGGATTGCTCTAAATATGCTGCAAGTCTTCCCCACTCTAATTTCTTAGTAAGTAAATTGCTTGCGCCTTCTACGACCACGTGTTGACCGACAAGTTGCTGCACCGAGTCGTCACCGTAGGCTGTAATAACGCGCTTTAAAAGTTTCTCGTCTTTTTGTGCGGCTGCTTCGGCAAATTCATCAAGTATTGTAATCCGCATGTCATCAGCACGCCTGCTCAAGCGAGCCATAGCTGCGGCAATCGTAATAGGGCTCATTTTGTCTGTAAAAGTGTATACATTGCCTTCTACGTCAGTAACAGCATCCTGAAGATACTGTTTGCCAGCATCGGTGATTACAGTTACGCCTTTGTCATTTTTGGCTATTAGTGGCATGTTGGATTTTTTATCTGCGTTCTCGGCAACTGATTCATATTTCTTTAGCTCACCTTTAGCGTTTGCTTTTACTTTGGGCAAGTCGACACTTAGTCGCTTCCAAATCATGTCATGCACCGCTGCGATGCTCATTAGCTCGCCGGATCTGACGCAGTCAATCCTTTCAAAATCTTTAGGGAAAAGCGCACACAGGTCATCATAAACATCTACTGCTTTTTTGAGATGCTCCATGTCTGCCTCATGTAAGTCGCGTTTTTTATCCGTGTAGCTTCGTTTTTCTTTCTTGTCTACAAGCGTTTGTGCAATTTCTGCCGGCACGCGCAAAACAAAACTTTTGGTAGGCCTTGGGATGCCAAGCATTTCAAATTCGAGATTGTCATTCCATAAAAAGTATCCTCGCCTTGTTTCACTGTCGGCGAATTTCGTACCTTGGTGACCCATATTACTGCCAGTAAACCTGTTCGCAAGTACTATGTATCCGTGTTCAAGAGCCTGTCGAATTCTGGGTGCCGCACTGTATCTGTCAAGAGCATAAAAAAGAGATCCAGTGTATGGTCCAACTTCTTTAGCAGTCCCGTAATTGCCGTTTAAATATTCTTTAACAAAATAACTGCTAGGTTGGTCATACTGCGGAAAATCAAAGAGAGCAACTTTGTGTCCAGATTCAACTAGGCGCTTTGCCAAAAGTTCAAACTGCGTACCCTTACCGCTTCCGTCAGTACCTTCTATAACAAAGAATAAATTATTATTCATGCCTTAAGTTCCTTTAGTTTATTAGCTACAGGTAATATCTTTGGCACCCAATCATCCGCTATTGCTATCTCTCCTCGAGCCTCAAGTACATCGGGTAAATTGCGAGCAACGACCCTCATAGCCATAGCGAGCGATTTTTGGCGTTCAACAGGCGTTAATTCGTCATCTTCTTGCCATAACTCGTATGCTCTCAAACCAGTTGCGATGTATCCGAGTTTTTCGGAAACTTGCCATAGTTTTGGCAAGAAATGGTCTTTGTTTCCATGATCAAAAATACCGCCATAATATATCAGTCCAGCAGCCGTGTTTGTCCCGTAGACATTTTTCATCAGCTTTTGCCAGACTTCGAATTCTTCGTCACATATTGCTTGCGTTTTATCTGGCAACAATACGTCACCGGTAATTCCTTCGTGGTCGTCGTGCACTACGTGATATGCGACAAAGTAGTTTGCGACTGGATCAGAAAGACCTGAATAGCCGCCACTTATGCTGGCTTGTTGTTGAAGATCTACAGCCGGTATGGCTATAGTCCTTGCTTGGTAAGGTCCGTGCTTGAGTGGATTTACGTCAGGGCCAAATTTTTCACGAAATTTTGCCTCGTCACTCCACAAATCTCCACTGAATCTAGGAGGGTTAATGTTGAGCATACCCATGAATTCGGTATTCATAAATGGCTCTCTTAAACTGGTAATTGAGTGCTTAGATCCTAAAACATTTAAGTTTGTTTCTAATGGGTGATCTAGCGGAATGTTTTCGAGACTTCGTAGCATTTAGATACTCCTCGGCTTTTTACGTTCGTCTTTGTAGCCTCTAGGTAGCATTTGATCTGGGCGCCAACGACTAATAATTTCGTTTAGGTCACTAGCTTCAGATGTCTGATATTTGCCGCTTAGGTTTTTATATTCACCGTCAACTTCGCCGGTGTGATAAAAAACTATTTGCGCGATACGCTCACCGACTGGCAACACAACACTTTCGTGCTGATTCATATTGTAGATTTCCATAGTCCATCTATTGATATAGCCTGGATCTCCCCAGCCGGCGTCTAAGCATACAGCAACACCATTGCGGCCCCAGGTACTACGAGCCTGCATGGTTGAAGTGCCGGGTGCTTTTATACCCACAAACTCGTGTGTGTGGCCCAGGATGCGTTCGCCAGGGCGAAGTACGATTATCGGATGGTCTGCCGGTATACCTTCGAATAAACGGCGGTTGTTTTTTGCAGCCCATGCTTCGTGAATTTCGGCGTGCTGTGGCTCGCCAAAATATCGATTAACATCTGACTCAGAAAATGGATTATAGAAGCCGCTCGCCGTTGAGCGTTCAGTCCTGTAATACCAACTTCCTAAAGTCACATCAAGAGAACTGCCGGCAATATTTTCTGGAATGTAAGGATAGAAAACAATATGGCCATCATTAATAGCCTCTATGATTTGCGTATTGCTGTAGACCCCACCATCTGAAGCATACATAGAAGCAGCTGCCTGCTTTTTACCCTCTTCAGTCATCTACCTACATTGTAGGCTTAACTAACATTAGCAACAATACAAGGTTGTCAATTTTATGTTGTATTTTTGTAGGTCAGAAATATTTTTTGGCAATCCAGTTACAAATGTCATAAGTATCCGAAAACATTTCTTGTGCCTTGTATAGATTTTCTACTTCGATAGTACTCAGCCATCTTATATCTGACGCCCCTTCGGGGCTATCAGTGATAGTCTCTGTTTTTGCTTTTAATAGATAACAAAGATCAATATGATGATGCTCAGGTAAATTGCCCATCGGGTGTTCATTGAAATAAAACGGTAGTGGTAGCACTACGTTATTACCTAAAGGATTTGGATGGTCAGGTTGATCAATAATTTCCCAGTCTCCTACTTTTAATCCCGTTTCTTCTTCGATTTCGTGGTGCAGTGTTTGAAGCGGATTTTCATTAAGTTCCACATGGCCGCCCGGTTGCAGCCACTTACCAATTTTAACGTGTTTTAAAAGTAGAATTTTAGGTTTTGTAGGATGCAGGATAAAGGCGCTAGCAGTAAAATCTTTTAGCACGTGAATATGCGGCATAAATATAGTCTATCACCTTTCCCCATATCTAATCTCTGCTATTTGCTCGACGGCCATACCAGCCATAACGATATGTAAGTCAACTAACTGTTTAACCGCTTCTGGGTCTGATTTTTCATTAAATTTTGGGCGTCTTGAATGTAAATCGTCAATAATCATCATTATATTTAGAGGCCTTAATCTTTCACGATTATAAGACTCTACAACAGCAAATGTTGGATAATAAACTGCACTTTCGCACTGCGGATGGTTTATATTGCTGTCAAATGTAGCTTGTGGTCCGACCTGGCTGACTAATTCCGGAGCATTAACAGAAGTTGTGTCTTGAAGCGTGGCACCATGAATCTGAGCTAACTTAAATCTAGAGAATCTGCTGCGAGATTCTTCAGGATATTGCTGCGCTAAATCGTAAATAGGAAAACCCGATGAACGCTCTGAGCTTTGCGACTTTGTTACACTTAAGGGCAAACCACTGTCCAGATCGTGCGCATATACTATACATTTTGGCATAATGCCTATCTGAATTAACCCTTGTCTGGCTTCATACGTCAATGCCCCACTCTCGATTGGAGCAAACTCACCCATATTGCCTATAGTTCGCTAGATTGTATGCGGATGCTCGGTCCCATACTAGTGGTTAAGTAAATACTTTTAACGTAAGTGCTCTTTACGCTAGAAGGTTTGGCAGATTTAATACTAGCGAATAATGCTGCAAGATTCTTATTTAGCTTTTCCGCGCCAAAGCTTACTTTGCCAGCGCCGACGTGGATAATGCCGTTGCTGTCAACGCGGAATTCAACCCGTCCAGCTTTAGCTTCGGACACAGCCTTAGCTACATTCGGTGTAACTGTGCCGCTCTTAGGATTAGGCATAAGTCCTTTAGGTCCAAGTACTCTGGCATATTTACCCAGCTTTGCCATGACTTTTGGAGTTGCGATTAGTACATCGAAATCAATCTTGCCCTTCTCGAGCAGCGCCAGAAAATCATCGTCACCGGCAATATCTGCGCCAGCTGCTTTAGCTTCTTTAGCGTCTTCTGCCTCTGCAAATACTGCTACTCGGACTTTCTTGCCTGTGCCTTCTGGCAAAACAATCTGGTCGCGGATATTCTGATCGGCTTGGCGCGGGTCTACGCTTAGTCGAACATGAAGTTCAACTGTAGAATCGAACTTTGTTGTAGAAGTTTTGATCGCTAAATCAATCGCTTCAGCTAAAGTGTATTCTTTGGATTTGTCTATAAGTTTGCTGGCTTCACGAAGTTTTTTGCCGGCTCGCTCTAAATTGCTGCGTGCAGGCTTAGCTGAAGGCTTTTTTACCTCAGCTTTATCGGCAGATTCTTTCTCAGCCGATTTAGTCCTTTCTTGTTCTACTTCTGCTATAGCTTTTGCGCTTCGCTTGCCGCTTTTTGCAACTTTTGATTCATGCTCTTCTGTAGGCAAAGATTCTTTGTCATGCTTTTTAGGAGCAACGTTTTTGATAGCGGCGCGAAGTTCGGCCATTGTATTTTGTGTATTGACGTGTTCGATGCCAAGAGACTTGGCTTGCTTGATAAGATCGGCTTTGGTTTCAGCCATATGACTAGTCCTTTCGTGGTAATAACGTCAGTTATTTTACTGACTCCCACAAATTAGTTTATAAAATTAATTATAACACATTTCGCTTATATGAAGTGCTTAGTCTTCGAACCCAGTTGTAAGGGATAATCCCACTTCAGACAGCGCTAGGCCGGCTAGATTAGGAAAACCGGCTTCTTCAACTCGCCAAGCAGCAGGAATTCTTTCATCATAAAACGGGTCAAGCGTACAAATGCCCGCTTCTTTGAATCTATTCATAAAATGTATAGCTTGATGGCTTGGATTTGGATATTGCTTGGCTAATGCTCTAAGGGTGTCTATCAAATCATAATTAGGAGCAGTTTGCGGATCTTTAAGTAATGCCAGTGCTTCGTTTCTTAGTCTTTTACTAAAGACCATTTTTCCGTCAACACCTAACCGCTCAAAAGCACAGTCCTGATTAGAATAGTTACTCATAACACAAGTATAACTGCACAAAAGTTATTTGTCTCGGTTAAGATTTATCTACAGCGCCGTGCTTAGTAGAAGGAGGTACAACCTGATCGACAGGTAAAGGGCCACCGCAATATAGCTCATCTGAAACTAGACTATGTAAAATTTCCTGCTCCCTAATGTAATCAAAAGCACGCTTCAATTTATGGTCTAACGGGTCGTACTCTCCGAGTTCGACGCCGTCCATATATTTAGGCCTCTACTTCGACGCCCATGCTTCGAGCTGTTCCGGCAACCATACGTTTCACAGATTCTATATCATCGGCGTTCATGTCGGCCATTTTAGCCTCAGCGATCTTGGTAAGCCCTGCTTGACTAAGTTTTTTGCTTACTTTTTCTTTGTTGGGGACGCCTGAACCCTTAGGAGCGCCTATTTCTTTTAGAATTAGGACATCTGTCGGAGTACCGACTACACGCCAGCTCATTGTGCGGTCTTCATAAATAGCGATATGCACAGTAATATCCTGGCCCATCATATCTTTTGTTTGGTCGTTAAATGGCTGGATAAAATCCATCATGTTAACGCCATATTGACCGAGGGTACTACCAACTGGAGGCGCTGCGCTGGCTTGGCCGCCTTTTAATTTCATTTTAAGGTTTGCTTTAATAACTTTTGCCATATCGATAATAAGACACCCCTCCGGGGTTTCTTATCGCTCCGGGCGACCAAATATATTGGCTCGCTCGGGCTGTTTTTCCCGGTGAGGAATTTCTTCCTTTCGCTCTTTCTGCTTAAAGTAGAAGCCTCGAAGCATTTATAAATGTAACTTGTAGATTATACTACGTCTTACCTCTGTTGTCTAGAGATTCGGTTCAATTTGGTAACCGTCTGTAAATGGCACTTGATCTGCCGACCTAGAAGCTTGAGCCACCTCCAAAGTTTCTAGGGCTGCTTCCCAAATTTGCTCATAGTGTACAGCCTTATCTTCAAACTTAGTTCTTTGTTCGCAAACAAGTGCACTAATACCAACTAGTGCAATTCCTAATTCGCTTTGAGCCACATAGGCTTTTGCAAATCGTTCGTCAAGCTCGGCTGGCGTAGAAAATTCAATATTTTCTCTAACAGTGTTGGATATTCTCATAATTAGGCTTTCTTGACCTGCAAGCCATCTAGTTCTACCGGTGTTTCGCGGCCGAACATGCTAACTAGTACTTTGAGCTTGCCTTTTGCTTCATCTATCTCGCTGATTGAACCGTCAAATCCCTTGAAAGGCCCATCTACGATGCCAACGACTTCGCCGACAGCGTAATCCATACGATGCTTAGGTTCATCTTTGCCCATTCGTTTCATTATCTTTTCCATTTCGTCTTTTTCGACTGGAGTCGGCTCGGTACCACTGCCGACGAAACCAGTAACGCTAGGAGTGTTACGGACAATATACCAAGCGTCCTCGCTCATTTTCATTTGAACAAGTACATAGCCTTGGAAAATCCTTTTTTCAACGACTTTACGTTTGCCATTTCGAATCTCGATCATTTTTTCTTTCGGGACTAATACCTGAAAAATCTTGTCTTTCATGTCAAGACTGTCAGCGCGCTGCCTAATTGACTCTGCTACTTTCTCTTCGTAGCCGCTGTAGGTATGAATTGCATACCATTGTTTTTGTGAATCGTAACGATTGGTCATATATTCTCCCTAACCTTAAAGCAAAATTTGTTTAAATATTTTTTCTAATACGTAATCTACTAAAGCGATTGTCACACCAAAAACTGTTGCGAATAAAAATACGGCCAGTACAAGTTTCCAGGTAGTTCGTCGGTTTGGCCAGGTTACTTGGCGGACTTCTGTCCAGGCGTTGGCAATATATCTAGGAAAAAGGCTTCGAGATTTTGTTAAAAACCCTAAAAACCCTGATTCCTTTTGCGGCATAGCGTGATATTCACGGGTTGCCCCAGACCATGCTTTTTTTAGAGGTTTGCCTGCGCTGCTTGCAGCTGTCCTTACTCTTTTTCTTTTAGGCGCAGCACTGCTGCTACGCTCTGCTCTTTGGCGTATCGTCTCCTTGGATGTCTTCTTGGTAGCCATTTCTCTCCTTGAAATTAAAAAACTATCATGTGTATGATAGTCCTGCTTCAGATGTCAATATATCACAAGTTGGCGGTTTAATAAATAGTAGATTCTCGGCCAATAATGCTAAAGCCATATCTAATGATTTGATTTATAATCTTTATTAATGACAGTTTTAAATTTATTCTTCGCGGTCGCCTTGTTCGAATTGGCGGTAGTGGGGTTAGTAGAAGGTAAAAAATCAAGATTTTTAGCCGGTAACCTATTAATTATTGTTTTGGCTTTCACTCAAGGTTTGGTTTTGCTAGATGGTTTAAATTTCGCCACGTTAAGCCTATCGCTAGCTACGACATTCAGAATTATTAATCTTATGCGATTCGGTTATGGAAGGATGAACGCCGATTATTTGAAAAAAAGTGTTTTCAGAACTTCATGGCGGCTAATGTTAATTCAGTTATTTACCTATAACGTGGTAATAGTTGTTGGCGATAACCAGGAGCTGATATCTGTGGTTTCGGTGGCGCTACTTATCTTTTCAGCTTTAGTATTTTTTAATACGGCTAAAAGGCTTAGTAAAATAGATTTGCCATCAATTGTGCGTCCGCAAGCAACACGCGGTCTTCCAGTCGTCAGTGTAGCGATCCCGGCAAGGAACGAAACAGAAGATCTTAAAGATTGCCTCCAGTCGGTACTCGAAAGTGATTATCCTAAACTGGAAATTCTGGTCTACGATGATTGCTCCCAAGACAGAACACCAGAAATTATCAAGAATTATGCTCAAAAGGGAGTGCGATTTATTGCTGGATCGCCCCCGGAAAAGAATTGGCTAGCCAAAAACACTGCCTATCAAAAGTTAACTGAGGAAGCTTTAGGTGATTATATTTTATTTTGCGGAGTTGATCTAAGATTTGAACCTACGGCAATTTCCTCACTAGTTGCAATCATGCAAAACCGCAAGCTAGACATGGTAAATATTTTGCCTCGACGGGGTTCGGAGATGAAGTGGGCGTTATTTTACCAGTCAGCCAGATATTTGTGGGAGCTTGCATTGCCTAGGCAGTTGGCGCATCGTCAACCCGCTCTTAGTTCATGCTGGATTGCAAAAAAGTCACTGCTAGGTAAGTCGGCTTTCAAGGCGGTATCAAGATCTATAATGCCGGAACGATATTTTGCCTGGAAAGCAGACAAAAGATCGGCTTACAGTTTTATAAGTTCTAGGAATTTACCATTAGTTTCGAGTCAAAAAACAATTTCAGAACAGCGCGTAACGGCAATGAGACTTAGGTATCCTCAGTTAAGGAAGCGACCCGAAAATGTATTAGTATATCTGCTCGCTGCCGGCATAATTGTAGTTTTGCCTGCCGCGCTGCTGGTGCTTAGTGTTACTGGCAATATAGGCTTTGAGTATTTATTTTTAGGGCTGGCGACAATAATTTTATTGAACCTAACCAATGGTCTGATAACCAACGTAGTTAGCCCTAAGCATGCTTTGCTTGCCAGCTTGATATTCCCTGCCGTTGTTGCCGTTG
>JALYSF010000056.1 GCA_030854905.1 bacterium | reverse complement strand
GACCTCAGCTGACTTACGATCCGGACGAGAAGGATAGGCTTCGATACTGGCAATAACATGAGCATCCCAGTCAACAATTCTTGTTTTTGCAAAAGTATCAATCTTTTTGGCTACTACTCCGTCTTGCGGCAAATAAAATACGAAGCGGCGTTTTTTGGCTTCGGCCCTTGCCAGTTTGATAATTTTCCTTGCTAACGGCAAATCTTCCTTATCGTACAGGCTGTCCCCAATGTCTATACCTTCGCTTTTTACGAAAGTATTGGCCATTGCTCCACCAATTACTACTCCGTCAGCTATACTAATGAACCGTTCGATTATCTCGATTTTATCCGATATTTTTGCTCCACCAACTATTGTTAGAAGTGGACGTTTTGGTTTATCGATTACTTCACTTAACGTGGTGAATTCACTTTCGACCAACAAGCCTGCGACTGAAGGCAGCAACTTCGTTACAGCACTAGTAGAAGCATGAGCCCGATGAACTACACCGAACGCATCCTGCACAAATACTTCTGCCCCGGTATCAGCGACTAGTGTTTCAGCGAATTTCTGGTCATTTGATTCTTCACCTTCATGAAAACGGAGGTTTTCCAGCATTAAAATTTCACCCTGCTTAAGCTCGGAAGCCGCTTTTTTGACGTTATCGCCTATGCAGTTGTCGGTAAATTTAACAGGCTTTTTTAACAGATTAGCCAGAACCAAGGCGACTGGCTCAAGAGAACAAGACATATCATGCTCATTTTTTGGTCTGCCCAGATGCGAGCATATTACTATCTGGCATTTTTGCTCAATAAGATATTTGATAGTTGGCAGGCTCATTTCGACGCGGTAGTCACTAGCTACTTTGCCGGATTTGTCTAGCGGGACGTTATAATCAACGCGCAACAGAACCCTTTTGCCCTTTAGCTTTAAATCTCTAACCGTCTGCTTGTTGAATTTACCCACCCAGAAATTCCTATTCTAATACTCTGACTTTTATTGTGTCGGTGGTCCCCACCACTCCTGGATACTTACCAGAGGCGGTAACTATTGCGTCGCCTTTTTTTAGAACCTTTGCTTTTAGAAGCCAGTTAGTAAGTTTTGTAGCGGCCATCCTATTGTCCGGACGTACATAGCTCTTGGTTCCGTATACGATAGCTAATTGCTGCGCTACTCGTTCGTCGCTTGTTACAGCAATAAGCGGAATGTCAGGCCTTCTTGATGCTATCTGCATGGCGGTAGCACCTGATCTAGTCTCTGCAACGATTGCTACTGCATGGATTTGCTTAGCTAAATTTATAACAGTTTGAGAAATTGCAGATTGGCGTGTGCTTAGATCGTTATGAGTGTCATAGACTACTCTCAACGGTGCGTGGCTTTCTGAGTATCTGACTATCTTCTTCATCGTTTTTACTGCTTCAACCGGGAATTGGCCGCTTGCGGTTTCATCGCTCAACATTACTGCATCGGTACCTAGCAGGACTGCTGTAGCCACATCGGACACTTCGGCCCTAGTTGGCTCGGGGTTATCGGTCATACTAGCAAGCATTTGTGTCGCAACAATAACTGGTTTGCAGTATTTCAGTCCTAAAGCAATTATCTCTCTTTGGACTATCGGCACCGACTCCGCCTCAGTTTCTATGGCGAGATCACCCCGCGCTACCATCACTGCGTCTGCTTCTTTAACAATATCCTCTAGGCATGCCACGGCGGCCTTTGTCTCCACTTTTGCAATTATCTTGGCCTGACTACCCAAGTTACGTAAGATGTTTCTGAGGCCGCGGATATCTGCGGGTGACTGTATAAAACTTTGAGCTACGTAATCTATGTCTGTAGTGGTTCCAAAAGCAATATCTTTTTTGTCTTTTTCGGTTATGACATCGCCCTCGAAATCGGTATCTGGTAAATTTATTCCTTTTCGTGAAATCAATATGCCATCATTTTCAGCGGTTGCGTGGACAATGCCTTCTTTTACACTGGTTATGGTCGTACGTACTTTTCCGTCGAATAAGTACAGCAGTTCTCCTCTTTTGACCTTTTTACTCAAATCGTATTGAGTAGGAATTACTCCGCTTCTTTCGTAGTCAGAATTGAAGCCAAAGCGTAATGCCTGGCCTTTTTTGACAGTTATTACACCGTCTACATCGCCAAGCCGTATTTTAGGACCCTGCAAATCTTGGATTATTGCCACGGGTTTTCCGTATTGCAAACTGGCTTTACGAATCCATTTAATTCTTTGGCCGTGCTCGGCATGATCCCCATGGCTAAAGTTAAGACGCAGACCATTGGCGCCCGCTTGAATCACGCTTAATACTTGATCATAAGTATCGGTAGAAGGACCAATAGTCGCAACGATCTTTGCGCGCTTAAAATCTTCTAACGGCACCACCGGTGCTTTATGAGTAACTTTCATCTTATACTTATTCTATACCACTTACGATTAATGAAAAAGCCGGTTAAAAAAAGCACCGCAAAAATGCAGTGCGAGTGATCTGGTGAACCTAAGCCAATCGATTTATAAATTGTCGCTAGAATTATCCATTGGAATCAGGAAATGAGGATATTGCAACCGTCATTGTGGCAATGTTAAGTCAGCTAATATATTAGTTCTACGGGGTTATATCTGCGAAGACTACTAGTCGTTCAGAAAAACTATTACTTGCTGAGCTCCAACTGCCTGTGCAGGTTATCAAATTTAAGTGCACGCCATTAGCACTCGTAAAAACTTCAGCCGGCTTTTCACTTAATTTATACTCTCTGATTTCTTGCACAACAAAACTAATAGTCTGTTTTTGTTCATCGATAATGAGTATATTGTCGCCTTTTTGGAGTTTATCAAGATCAGTAAATATACCGGGTACGCCTTTGAGTCCCGACCGGTGCCCGGCAATCACGGCACTCCCCTCATTACCAGGCATTGTACCAAGTTTATACCAGCCAGCATTAGCGATATCTTTCGGGGAAGCCATGTCACCGGCTTTCGTCAGTCCAAGAAAATCGATCTCCGCATCGACCCCAATCCTAGGTATTTGTATGCGGACAGGCAGGCTCGGATTGATGTCTGCTGGAGCTTCTGGTACTACGACTGGCGGTGCGACTTTTCGAGTGGCCGGAACAATTTTTAAGGCTGACGTACTGGACCGATTGGAGGCTACGCCGCCTATGACCGCGAACCCAAGCAAACATAAAACTACCACCAGCACACTGCGCGGCACAACCTTGGAAGGTTTTTTCCCTAATTCATATTTGCGGCGCATACAACGTACCTCTTCGTCGGCCTAAGCTTTTTTACGGATGAGAGCGAGGACGATAATGCCCAAAACGACTGCGGT
>JALYSF010000027.1 GCA_030854905.1 bacterium | reverse complement strand
CTACATAACACCGTCAAAATGCGCGCTCTCCAGCCCGAGCTTAAACGAATCAAAAAAGCTGCTGCCGGTAATCGCCAGACTGAGACAATGATGACCATGGAGCTTTATAAAGAACAGGGGATTAATCCTTTTAGTTCTATTGGACTGTTGATTGTACAGCTGCCTCTTTTCTTGGCGCTTTATGCCGGACTCAAACGAGTAGTCGATAATCCACAGAATCTCATCGACTTTTCTTATGGCTTCGTCCGCGACATGCCTTACCTTAAAGATTTAGCCACCAACATACAGGCTTTCGATAATTCACTTTTTGGGCTAGTCGATCTTAACCGCAAAGCATTAGAGCAAGGCGGAGGTATTTATTGGCCGGCGATGATACTAGTGATTGCTAGCTCAGCGGTACAGTACCTTCAGATCAAGCAGACCATGCCTCAAGATAAAGATGCTCGTACTCTTAGAAGCATTTTGCGTGACTCTAAATCTGGCAGCGACCAGCCTGACAGCGCCGAGGTAAATGCGGCAGTAGGGCGTAGCATGAGCTACATCTTCCCAGTGCTTATATTCGTAATGACAGTCGGTTTTGCGGCCGCGCTATCGCTATACTGGCTAGTCAGCGGTCTTGTTGCATACTTGCAGCAGTATTATCTTTTAAAACAAGACAAATACGACATGGAGCGGATTATGGACGCACCAGTTAAGCCTAAAAAACCCGGCGCTACCAAAAAAACAGTCGTGGAATCCAAAACCAAAACTACGGGTCCAAAAAACAAAGACAAACAAAACAACTCTAAGCCAACAGTGACCATCATAAATGCCAGAGAAGCAAAAAAAAGGAGGCGATGATGGAAGAAAGTATTATGTTTGCTAAAAAATACTTAGAGGACATTCTGTCGTTTTTTGGGCTTAACACCGATGTCTATGCTACCAGTGAAGATGGTGAAGTTATAGAATTGAATGTTCCTAGTACGCACCTAAACGGGTTCTTGATAGGTCAACACGCCGATACTATGCGCGCCCTACAGTACATGGTCAGCATGGCGCTTAAAAACGGAAATTACGAGGTCGTACGAGTAAACGTAGACGTTGCCGATTACAAAAAACAGCGCGCCCACCGTCTAGAGGATAGAGCCGTAGTTTGGTTAGAAGAGGTAAACAAGTCGGGCGAATCGAAGCATCTACCACCTATGAACGCAGCCGATAGACGTACAATTCATCGACTTGCCGAAGAGCACGGGCTTACTACGATCTCCGAAGGCGAAGGCCATGATCGCCATATTGTACTTAAACCCGAACCAATAAAAGAATAATTAATCATATGCCCGCTGCTTTGCAAAATTATCAACCAGCAGCTGAACCGATTTTTTTTCCAAGCTACGAGCTGGAAAGACCCATGCTTCTCGAAAAACCCACAGATGTTCCAGGCGCCCAAATTGCTTATAACCCTTCTGGGATATGGACGATTCCATCCAAAGAGCCTGGTTCCGGATCGGATATTTTATACGTTAGGGTAGAGCCGGATCGATCAAACCCAGGAACCTCACACTTAGGGAAATCCGTTGCTAGGCCTTATAAGGTAGATCTGTCAAAGGCAAGGCCCGTGCTCAAACCATTTAGTGAAGCCCCTACTATTAGGGGCGAAGATCCATCATTAACTCGTATACGCCGGCGTTTACCCGTCAGTGGAAAATTAGAGGATGTTTGGCTGTTAAGTGTAGTAGATCCTAGACCTGAGCCGGATCATCCGGACAGAGTCCGGACTCTATGCACTCGTTTTTACGTCGGTAGGGCGCTGTATAATTTGGAGCACGTAACAGACGGTCCAGAGTGGATGAAAGACATTCGCATAGCTCCGGATTATGACCCCGAAAGCAGTGAGATTCATGTTTATGGCAGACCGCAACCCCAGTCATTCAGCGGCAATATCACTTATACCAAAATTTCTGGGATAGAGGAGCTTAATGCAGAAACCATAGCTGTTGCACCATTTATAGACGAAGAACTTTTGCCTATTGGTAGCGGTGTTTGGGGCGGAGTAAATGATGTTATTCCAGTGGCTCCGGCACGCAATATTTTGGCTTCGCACAGAGCATGGTGTGTAGATGAAACGGGTAATAGAATTACCAAGCCAGATTCTGGTAATAGTCGTATGCGTCACTACGAAGGAGTTCTGTATGGTCACGATTTACAACGGGGCACAATTAGAGAACTAGGATTAGTTATCACCGCAGGCATGTTCCCCCCGGGCAAAGTGAAGGACGATGCGGCTTTGGATTTAAGAGACGTACATTTTACTGGCGGTGGATATAATGGAGCAATTTCTCATCTGACATCAGGGTTAAGCGACGGCAATATTGGGTTCAGCAAACTTAGATTAACAGGGTAGTTAACGTGTTGGTCTTACTGGCTAATGTGTACGCTACCAAGCGGCAGTTCTATCGGACCGAGCTGGTATTTTGGTATATTAATTAGAGGATTATCGTTTAGACTAAATAATTTTACTTCTAACAGGTCGCGACCTAATCCTGCGTCTTGGCCGTCTATTAGTCTAACAACATAAAATACTTCCTGAATTTGTCCGTCGTATTGCAGAGTAGCTCTGCCTTTAATGATTTTAGAAGACCCGCCGTCTGCTATCCATTCAACAGTGGTTGAAGCAATCTTGAATACATTGCAGCTAGGTTTTACTTTGGTCGAAACTAAGCAATTCCTGGCGCTGGCGTAGCCTAGGTTAAAACCACTTCCTGGGCCAATTTTATTTGCGGCGTCATAACCAGCATTTACTTCGAATATTCCAAAAGCGCTAGATGAATCAGTAATTCCAGGAAGTTGGGAGCTGCCTTGAAGTTGAACCAGCGGATGTTTAGCTTTAATAGATGAGTTGGGGGGTGAAGTAACCACTAGAAAGTCTGAGATTAAACTGCTTCGGTTGCCCGCATTATCTGTTGCGAAGAAAGTGTATTCATATATTCCACTCGCCGATAAACTTATTTCTGCACTTGCGCTAAACCCATCAAGTAACATTGGTTTTTCACTCAGACCGTTAGATATAATTGCAGATTCGAGCCCCGACATATCCTCAGTGAATACACTGCTCGCAAGTGTAGTTTGTCCGCCCGAAATAGGGTTTTGGCTCCAATTAATGCCAACAACATTCGGGGCTGTCATGTCTATCATTATCTTGTTTGTTTGGATTGTAGCGGCGTTGCCAGCCATGTCGCTAATAGTTACCGTTTGGGAGTTGTATACTCCCTCGCCGTCTAGAGTTCGGTTATCGGGGCAGGATACAAGACCGCTAAATTCATCATTGCACAGATAAGATTCATCCACTGAAGAATTGTTCCATCCTTTGCTGTTTGCGCTTGGAAGCGAGGAGTAGGAGATAATTGGTGGTTTGCTATCCAGCTTAATAATGACACTGATTTGTTCTTTGTTGCCGGCATTATCTTCTGCCTCGCCCGATACCACATACACACCATCTTGCTCGAAAGTTTGGGGTTGGCTGCAGCTGGCTATTCCCGATATCGTGTCATCACATTCAAAAGTTATTGTGGTTGCGCGGTTACTCCAGCCGTCCAGATTGGGTTCGTGATCGTAGCTGTATCGAATAAGCGGTCGGGATTTATCAATTTTTAATGTCACGTTACCGGTTGAGCAGTTATCGGCGGCATCACAACTGGGGCTGCTCGTGTAAACATTTTCGCCTTCAAGGTTGGCCAGTGTGCTCTCTGGAGAGTTCGGTGCGCCACTACTCGGTTCAGCATCGGTACTGGTCCAGTTAATTGTTATGTCACGGTTGTACCAACCGGCAGTATTCGGTTTTTCGTCGTTAGCAACTGCTCCTGCAACTTGCGGTGGGGTAGTGTCGGTTGGGGTGCTAATGAATGCATCGCAGCCGTCGTCAATGCCGTCTCGATCTTCATCAGTATTTGATTGCTCCAAGAATGTGCATTTATCCTGATCATTTGGTATACCATCAGCATCCACGTCGTTTTGATCAGGTCCCGCCACCCAGAAAGTGTCGTAGTAGTCCACTTGCTCGCCCAACATAGATCGGCCATAAACATGAATTTCGTGCGGACCAGGCTCTAAATCGTTCGGAAGATTGATAGTAGTCTCCAAAACCCCTTCGCTATTAGTGGTGAAGTTGCCAAGTTTTCTATAAGTAGAGAAAGTGCCAAGCTCTACAACGGAGTTTTGAGCTAACCCCGGCTGTTTGATTTTTAATTGCTTTAGAGTACTGCTGGAGTCTGGTAGCTTTATCAGCTTAGAATATTCACGAATGGGCTTGGCCAGTATAGTTTTTTGATTAATGCTCTGCACGTCTTCAATAGCAGCCGAGCCAAAATATATATTTGGAGTTGGAGTAGGTGTTTGGATGGGAGTAGGCATTGGTTTTGTTAAATTGGCAGTTTGACTTAGGAGTCTATCTCGATAGAGTGGTTGAGCATTCTCATTCGGGTGGAAACTCTCATTACCAAATAACTCCATAGACCATCCAAAAATTGTGAGATTTTTGTCGTCACCTATATTGACTCCGTTAACGGTCATGTCTTTATCGGCTGCACCACTGCACAAATTTTGACCTTCAAGAATGTTCTCAACATCAACGTAAAATACGCCTGCTTCTTTAGTAGCGGCTTCAATAACAGCGTTTAAGTAGATCTGAGTTTCGAGAACGAGTTGCCGTTCGTTTGCTGAAAGCGAGCCAATATTATTTGCACATACACTGCTATCCAGAACATCAGCTACAGTTATTGGATATCCAAGCACATAGATTCTACTATTGGGTGACGCTTCCTTTAGTTTTTTATAAGTACTAACAAGTTTAGGCTTAAGATTAGCTATTTCCAGTGCCCATTCACTACGTTTTTCTTGGTTTTTGGAAAGTTCACAAACCAAAGGAAATAAACAGGATTTTAAGTTGCCTATAAGGTTTATGTCGTTACCGCCTATACTAATGCTTATTGCTTCAGGCGAGAAAGGCGGGGTCAAGAAATTATCGTGCTTCCCATGCAAATAAGATATTTGGCGATCGTTTCCAGGGGTCCACTCCCCTAAGCCCGCGTTAATAAAATAACTATATTGGTTTCCATTTTCACTCAAAGAGTTTTTCCATCCGCCTACAATATTGCTAGTCTGGGCACCGCTGCAAGCCACACTATGAAACTTATCATTAGGTCTTGAGCTTTGAATAAGCTCTAAGGCCTTAGCTGCTAAATATGGATAACTTCGAGACGATAGGTGGCAAAGGTTCTCGTTGCTATTTGAGTTCATGTGAGTATCCGTCGGCTTTTCATACCATCCGGCCTCACCTCCATTATCGCCCTCGCCGCTGGCAAAGCTGTCACCCATTGCCAAGTAGCCTTGCGGGGGCTGGTAGCTTGGAGAGGCCATAGTTACTCGTCTCCAATAACCCTGTCTGTTATTGTCCCTCCAGTGAATATCAAAGACTACGCGACGCCCGTCTGCATTAAACCTAACATCTATTGGTTCTCCATTTGGCTGGCTGGCTTTAAAAGCTGTATATAGGTCTTTGACTGAACAACCGTCATATAAACTTTTTGCTGTGTAGGTGGAAGGCCAAGAGCCTTTTTGGAAAACCACGGAACACCCTTCCAAATCGTACATTTTTAAACCACTATGGCTACTTAATACATACCGGCCATCATCACTGATTGCGTATGCACTCGTATTAAGCCCGGTTGACGCTATAAGAGTTAAAGTTTTTGTGTATAGATCAATTTTTGCCAGCGGTGAACCGGGTAGCCACATTCGTGCAAGAATAAACCGGCCATTGCTGGAAAACTTGTAGTTGCGGTCGATTATAGATGACTCACTTCCGTCGGCATTTTTCTCAAATGGAGCAGGGGTTGTTCTGAGTACAAATTCGGACGAATTGTAACCGAAAGCTGGCTTAGCGATGGCAAGCGGGTTGTAATTTATGCTTATCCTAAAACCACCCCTTCCGGGAGTAAGAATTCGGTCAGTATGTATCATTGTTTGACTGTCTCCAGGAGCAAAACGTAACTCCCCGAAACCCGCGTCAAACCTAACTGTTGGCCCACTTATTGAGGACGATAAATAGGCGCCCGCTATATACCCCAAAGCATTTTTCGTGAAGCAGTCCGAGTTCTGAGTATGGTATGTGAACTCAGCATTCTCGATTATTGGATCGCCGTTTTGGTCCCTGTTAACTTTTGTAAAGTGAGGTACAGCAAGTTGTCTGACTTCACAATTAAGTTTACGAGGATCGTTTGGGTCGAATTCTAATGATGTGAAAGTAGGATTACCGGCGGTATCCCATACAGATTCAGCAGAAGCTTTTTCGGCTAATAAGACAAACATAAACAGTAGTGCAACAACAGGAAATAGGAATAACCGCCACTTCATATTTGAACAATATATTAGAATGTGGGTTTATGCAACTATTATTCAGTGATTTCGAGCAACTTTTTGACGTGGGCTATGTTGGCATTCTCTACTTGAAAGGTACAACCAAAATTCATAAACCTTTCTTCTGTTACATAGTGGGTTCCGCATATTGCCAGTCTAATACTGTGATACCCAGTATCGAGTTTATTGGTGTTTGAAGAACTGAAAGGTTTTTCCAAGAATTTTTGACTGCTAACTATGTCTTCAAAGATCTTCGCGTCATAGTTTTCCATATTACTACTGTTTATGTTTAAACTGCAACCCCAGCCACTATTTTCGTCATCGTATTTTCCTTGATTTTGTGTACAGCGTGAAGATTTAGTAAATGTAACCTTGGATTTATCTTCCATCTCTTTTTTTACAGATTCGACATCGGCTATTATCTGTTCAGCTCGCTTTTTGTCCTTGTAGTTAGGATACCAAAACTGCATAACTGCTCCAGCTGCCAAAAATACCAAAATGGATATGCCCACAACAAACTTTGCTCTTTTGCTGGGGATATTCTGTTTTTGAGGTTTTTTCTTTGCCATGAGTTTATTTAACCTTAAGCGGGCTTAAAGAGCAATTATGACATAGGAGTACTAAGGATTGATACTCTCACGATCGAAGGAGTACCTGACAAGATTTAGTTCGTCCCCAAGACCTACGGCAAAGTCATAGTCCTTACAGTCGTTTACGCAACCCTCAGGAAGCAGAAGATATCTTGCGCCAGTATCAGCTAATATCATATCTCCCAACTCCTTGTCTTGGCCTAGTTCACCAGTCTTTGACCGTAGATACTCTATACTTGGGTATGCTCCATTTTCTGTATAGAAAGCTTCAATCATTGAGACTATATCTTTGTATGCTCTAAATGCTCCTACCTCATCGGCAGTTACCTGATACTTATTGCCGTTACTAAAAGTTAGGTACATGGCAGAACCCTGATAATTAAAGCGGTTTTTTATCGCCTCTTGAGTGGTACAAAAGTAAGCTGCATCCAAGTCAGACGGTGGCAAATAGTCGTCATCGTTTGGGTCGAATTCTAATGATGTGAAAGTAGGATTACCGGCGGTATCCCATACAGATTCAGCAGAAGCTTTTTCGGCTAATAAGACAAACATAAACAGTAGTGCAACAACAGGAAATAGGAATAACCGCCACTTCATATTTGAACAATATATTAGAATGTGGTTTTATGCAACTATTATTCAGATATTTTTAAATGTTTCTTAATTTGGCTTATGTTCGCATTATTAACCTGGACGCTACATCTAAATGTAAAGCTGGACTCATTATAGTAGGTGCCGCACGAACCTCCACGTGTATTTTTTCGGCCCGTGCCCAGATTACCGTCACTATACTTAAAAGGGCTGGTATAATAAGGCTTTAATGCAATAACCTCCTCTATTTGTTGCTCAAAATCATTGCCAAGTCCTTCATTACCTATGTTAATGCTGCAACCCCAAGAGCTGTTTTCGTCATCATATTTACCTTGGTTTTGTGTGCAGTCAGCAGTTTCGTTGAATATGACGCCAAACTTGTTTTCAAGCTCATTCTTTAGGCCTCTTACATCGGCTATTATCTGTTCAGCTCGCTTTTTGTCCTTGTAATTCGGATACCAAAACTGCATTACAATTCCGGCTAAAAGGAATAATAGTATTGACAAGCCTACGCCAAATTTTGCTCTTTTGCTGGGGATATTTTGCTTTTGAGGTTTTTTCTTTGCCATAAATACTGAAGACATCAAGGCGGATAGCTTGTAAGTAATTATTCTAAATTCAATTCTTGTTTAGCGAACAGGGAATTTTTATTCGATACCCCAAAACTGCAACTGAAGATGAATTTGGCATAGAACTCGCTTCCACAAGTCGTTATTACTCCTTCTTTTGCGTAAGAATACCCGTCGCCGAGTCCGTCGGTTCGACTTGAGAATTTATTCTTAAAAAAGTCATACTTTTTCATCACTTCATCAATTTGTTTCCGCTTATCAGCGCGAGTGTTCAATTCATCAGATACCCATATGCTACATCCCCAATTTGCACCAGGGCCGTCATATTTTCCTTGATTTTGTGTACATGTTGCCCGTTCCTCAAACGACAAACCTAGCACGTTTTCAAGATCAGACTTTACTATTCTGAAGTCGGCAACTATTTGAGTTATCTTTCTTTTTTCTTTGTATTCTCCATACTTAGCCCAGACAAAACTAACTGCTAAAAACAACACAACTAGAAAAAGAACTATTAGTAGTTTCGACCAAGTCTGAGGTTTGTGCCATATGAATGTAGATTTTTTGACAGTGGGTTTTTTAGGCATAAGCTAATTAAACCTTAAGTGGTATTTAGTGGCAAGTTATTCATGAAGGGGAGGGTACTTGTCGGCGTACTTTTTGAGTGCTTGGTACATTTTGAATATCAAAACCATACTAAAGATGACTAATAATATTAAATTACTATTCACTTTACTTTGTGTAGCTACTGGGGATGGGCTTGATTCTTCTGGAGCTATATCTGTAATAACAAGTAGTGCATTTTGATTTATTAGTTCGGGATTTAGTGCTTGTGTGCCGTTGAATTGTGGATTATCCGTGATGCTTGATTCGTTTTGCGGCTGGATAACCGCAGACTCCTGGATCTCGTTCTGGTTGAATTGCAGCGCGGTTTGACGGGCGCTTACCGAAACTGGAGTCATAACAAACAACAAAATTAGAAGGATAATTTTTTTCAATTAGCGCTTTCTAAGACTTGATTATAAATAACAAGAGTCTCCTCGGCCATTTTGCGCCATGAATATTTACCTACCTGATCGTAGCCCTTTTTTATCAAGCTTTGCCTCAAGTTATCATCAGAAATAACCTGGCTAACTTTAGAGGCCATGTCCTTAAAATCTTTAGGGTCAAAATATTGTGCGGCGTCAGCGTATATTTCGGGTGAGCAAGTAGCGTTGCTACTGACGAGTGGGCAACCATGCACCATTGCCTCCAGTCCTGGCAGGCCAAAACCTTCGCTTAAAGACGGTAGTACATAGACGGCGGCGTTTTCTAGCGCCCATTTGCGCTCAGGCTCGCTAATAAATCCAGGAGTAATAATATCTTCTCTTACTGATGAATGTTTGATATCTTTTTCGAGTTTTTCATAATACTGCTCTTTCTTGCCCGCTAAAACCAGTTGTAAATCGGGGTAAGATTCTTTGAGCAGCGTAAAAGCTTTTATCAGCCTGTCGATGTTTTTGTGCGGGAAGGGGCTGCCGATGTGCAGGATAAACGGCTTTTTGATTCCTTGTAGCGGTTCGGCGTTTTCGGCAGTTGGCGGTTCGCTCGATTCGTATGTGACAGTGATTTTATCCTTCGTAAACGGATGAAGACGGATAATATCATCTCTTACAAAGTTTGAAATAGTAATTATTTTTTTACTAGCGCGGTGCGAATGCCAAAACAATAACCTATAGCCGGCCATACGTAGCCAGTGTAGCGGTAGGGGTAATTTACCGGCGCGAGTAAAGCGTAGCATAGTCAGGTCGTGCGTGGTGGTAACGCGCACGCCTAAGTAAAATATTGGCTCCTGGGGAGTCATGCCAAAATGTACCAAGTCGGGCTTCAATTTATTCAGAAACCGGGCATAAGTTATTTGATCGAGTGGGTTGAATGAAAATCTTTTATAAGGGCAAGCTAGCGACTTAAAGTTTTCTGCTAATGGCTGCCAGTTATCGTCTGGCTCTAATAAAATTGTATATTTATTTACCTTATCAATCTCTTGCAAGTGCTCGACAAGCCTGTCGGCGTAGCGCCCCGTGCTAGAGCGTCTTATGCGGTTATCAATAATAATGTGCCGCGAAGTTTGTGCCAGGCCGGATTGCTTGCTGGCAGAGCCATCAACCCTGTCGGCCTTCTTGGCGAGCTGCTGCGTCTGCTGCTCTGTTGCTTCTTCGCCATATTTCATATACGCCTCCGTCCGCTACTCGCAACATCCTTACATCTCATCCAAGCGCAAATTTCGCGGTTAATAACCATATGGTTACAATTATAACTAACGTGAGGCTTTAAGCCATCAACACAAATAGTATTTAGATTAGTCGTAAAGCTGGCTATGAGATCCAATAAATGAAAATAAATAGATCTTCCCATTTTTTATAGTATATAAAGCTCGTAAATCGTTCTCGATATCTATGCTGCGGTAACCCAGATATTTTCCTTTTAAACCATGGTTTCTCAGGATTGGGTCATATGGATTTTGATCGAACAAAAGTAGTCGGGCATTCAAATTCTTCTTCGGTTTTTCTGGTAATTTTTTAAATTGCTTTTCGAAAGTTTTGGAAAACTGGGTACTATAGAAAATCATCACAGACTATTGAGATGCTCTATTGCTTCAAAAGGGCTCGAAACATCACCGTTAGCATATTCTTTTTCGGATACCTCGATTATTTTTTCCATCTTTTTAGTCATAGGCTCGCTGGCAGTAAAATGTATCTGACCTGTTTCGCCGAGCTCGATTAAATAAGCATTAACAAGAGTACTAAGAGGTATGCCAAAGCTACTTGCGACAATTTTGGCGCGCTTTTTGACATTTTCATCTACTTTTACGTTAAGTACACTAGTTTTCATAATACAAAGTATATACGTTGTATACACCTGATGTCAATAATTTATAGCTTTATAGTATTACGCTATTTACGTACAATTAACTTAATGCCAAAAATACATCAACTACCAACAGCTATCAACTATCAGCTATCAGCTATGCGGAAAATATCCCAATGGATATTTTTGGCGCTTCTGGCTTATATGCCCTTTCATGTTCTACTTTCTACATGGGTAGGGAGTAGTTTTGGGGTGCTGACGGCCGCCAAAATACTAAAAGACATAGTACTATTAATTGGATTTGTGATGGCCATAGCGGCGGTCGATAAAACGGTTCTTAAAACACTACTCCGCGATAAACTAGTTTGGCTTATCACGGCTTATGCCGGCCTGACAGTTGGGCTGGCGCTAATCAGGCCAACCGAGCAAGACGCAGAAGTTTTAGGGGTGGTATATAACTTAAGGTTTTTGATGTTTTTCTTGTACGGTGCATTAGTGATATCTTGGCAGAACAATACTGAGTTTTTAAAAGGGGCTCTCAAAATAGTCCTGATAGCCGGTGCATTAGTAGCC
>JALYSF010000026.1:10488-12150 GCA_030854905.1 bacterium | reverse complement strand
GTCAACAGGCAGTTATCGCAGCAGGCGGTAAAGGCGGCTTCGGAAATGCCCATTTTACAAGCAGTACTAGGCAGGCGCCGCGGGTTGCTGAAAGAGGCGAGCCAGGCCATAGTTACGCAGCCGTACTTGAGATGAAAATGATTGCTGATGTCGGCTTAGTCGGTCTTCCTAACGCCGGAAAGTCTACTTTTCTGGCACGTGTTAGTAACGCCAAGCCGGACATTGCTAATTACCCGTTCACTACTTTAACGCCAAACTTAGGCGTGGCCGATGTAGGTAAAGACAGGGCTTTATTGGTTGCCGATATTCCAGGTCTTATAGAGGGAGCAAGCGAAGGCAAAGGGCTTGGAGATGAGTTCTTGAGGCACGTCGAGCGTACAAAAGTCCTACTGCATTTAGTTGATGGCTGGAGCAATGACGTAGCTGCAGATTATAAGACAATTAATGGAGAGCTTAAAGCTTATGCTACAGATTTATCACTTAAGCCACAAATTATTGTTCTGACAAAAACAGACGGTTTGGATGATGAAATAGTTGCCGATCAAATAAAATCACTTAAAAAATCTGCAGGAAGCAAAGCAAAGATTATGAGCATTTCTTCGCATTCAGGCGATGGAATAAGAGAAATATTAAATGAGCTCATGAAAATTGTAGAGAAGAAGCGAACCGAAGATGTTGCCGCCCGCGAACTGGAAGAATTAGAGCCCATAATCACAATTACAGGTGTACCGGAGGAATGGAGTATTGTTCTGTCTGACAAGGGGTATGTAGTCTCAGGTGGTAAGATTGAGCGCTTCGCATCGCGTACAGATTTCGATAACGACGAAGGCGTTCAG
Organism: bacterium; assembly: GCA_030854905.1. Taxonomy (GTDB): domain Bacteria; phylum Patescibacteriota; class Saccharimonadia; order Saccharimonadales; family SZUA-47; genus JALYRK01. Next base: position 11,314 of record JALYSF010000026.1, on the reverse strand, counting down.
AGACTTCGAGATATCATGCGTAAAAATGGCATACTAAAAGAACTCGAAAAACTTGGCGCCGAACCTGGCAGTCAAATTAGAATTGGCAAAAAGTACTCTATTAAATTCTAATGAGCAACACGTTATACTTTTATGATTTAGAAACAAGTAGTGGTCGTGCTAACGGCGGCCGGATAATGCAGTTCGCCGGTCAACGCACGGACATGAATTTGATGCCGATCGGTAAACCAGACAATATATTAGTCAAGTTGAGCCCCGATGTATTACCTGATCCTTTTGCGATATTGGTTCATGGCATAACTCCTCAAACAGCAAATAGCGACGGGATTAGTGAGGCGGAATTAATAAGTTATTTTACTAAAGAAATCGCTAAACCTGGGACGATTTTTGTAGGTTACAATAATGTTCGTTTCGACGATAAATTCATGTCTTATAGCAGTTACCGCTCGCTGCGTGATCCTTATGATTGGTATTGGCGTGATAGCCGCAGTCGTTGGGATCTGCTTGATCCGATTCGTATGATGCGTGCGCTTCGCCCTGAGGGCTTGGAATGGCCGTTCGCAAGTGACGGCAAGCCTACGGTTAGCCTCAGTTCAATGACTGCAGTAAATGGCATCGAACATAGTAATGCTCACGATGCATTGGCTGATATAGAGGCGCTGATTGAGTTAGCTCAAAAATTTAACCATTCGCAACCTAAGCTTTTTAAATATCTACTTGAAAATCGCGGCAAAAAGCAAGTTGCAGAGATAGTCGGTGCGGGTAAGTCCTTCGTGTATACAAGCGGTAAATATAGCGGGGATTATCTTAAAACGCCCTTAGCTGT
>JALYSF010000026.1:4171-10478 GCA_030854905.1 bacterium | reverse complement strand
AATTGATCATCCGACTCGCGGTGGCGCTATAATTTATGATCTTAGAACTAACCCAGAAGAGTTGTTCGATATGTCACCAAGTGAGATAGCCAAGCGATGGCAAAGCTACGAGCCCGCCGACAGACTCCCGCTTAAAACGATTATGTACAACCATTGCCCAGCAGTTGCTGCGGCGTCGGTAATAATTGCTGATCCTGAAGCTCAGGCTAGAATTAAAATTGATATAGCCGATTGCCAAAAGAACCTTCGCAAGCTAAAGAGCTCTAAAGATTTTACAACTAAAATATTCGAAGTTATAAGGTTCTTAGACAAGGAACAACAAACCATGTTTGGTGGAGTTCATGACGTCGACGAAGCTTTGTATGATAGTTTATGGACCGATGAACAGCAAAAAATACTTTTTTCGCTGTCGCGTTCCAAACCAGAAGAAATAATCGAAGCTGCTAGTGCCGGCGGGGATGATAAAATTGCCGAATTAGGTTTTAGATATGTTGCGCGCAATTTTCCTAAATCTTTAACTGCAGAGCAATCAGAATTGTGGGAGCAAAAAAGAGCAAAGTTGCTTACCGACGGTGGCGAGAAGTCTCCTCTAGCTCAATTTGCTACTAAACTTGCCCAAGCAGTCGAAGTCGCAAAAAGCGAAAAGCAACAGTATTTATTGACCGAGTTACAACTTTACGCTGAATCAATACTCCCCTACGAAGACTAAATACTTAGACTAAAGATTATCCTATTTTGCCAAAATATTCAGAGCTTCTTTTTCTGAAAGCCTGCAAAATATACTTACGTAAGTATATTTCAAGAACAAGGAACACGGCCAGTAATACCAAGAGTACAGCTGCAAAATTCAGCTGATGCGAAGTACCTGGAACAATCCCCAAAACTAAAAACTTTAACATAGCACCACCTAATTTAAGATTTAATAGATGATATCACAAGTTAGCTTATAAGTCAATAAAGTTAAAAAAGTTAATGCTTATTTCTGCGTATTTTATTAGTAATACTCTCGAGCCGGCTTCGATTAAGTATGAACAATGTAATTCCTAGAAACATAGTTGCAGTTGAAACTGCTTTGCTCCACTTATTGTCTTGAGTAAAGAAGGCCCAGCCGCCAAAACTTAAAAGCGCTAGCGTCAGGACATCAAAAAACGCCTTAAACTTATTAGTCTGAGGAAAAAGCATTTCAAACAAGCTGGAACCTTTGGATTTAGCTGTAATAAGCAGTCGTTCAGCCCACATGTAGTTGAGTGATAGTAAACTTAAGCCGGTAAAAAATACTATTAAACCTCCTGGACCAGGGATAATTCCTACGAAAGGCGAGGTTATAACAAGACCAAAGCCTGCAAAATCTATGGCAATACGCTTCCAAAAAGGTTTATCTTTTTTACTATTCATAGATTAATTATACTCGGCATGACAAAAAAGTTGCATCAATAAAAGAACAGGCATAAACTGGAAACAGATTAAGGGAGAAACAAAAATGGGTAAAACTCAGAGTAGACCACGTAGTATGTTGAGGCCTAACCCTCGCGACCATAGGCAGCTTTCTGGATCCGAATTAAGCAAGTTGCCTAGAATAGAAATTGGCCGTGAAGTACTTTGTGGGCCAGCGGCCGGTCAAGTTTATGATATGTATGACTATCGCGAAGAATTAATTGAGGCTAACAGAGGTAGACCAAATATAAAGATTAATCAAGATTTTAAGTTATTTGCAGCTTTTGTCACAGCCACGACATTTGGTAAGTTATTTGTAACCGGGTTTGGTACGGAGGAAGCGCCGAATTTTCGTAAATCTACTTACCAAATGCGCAAGTCAAAAAAGCAGTTTAGTGATACTGCTAAAACTCTCGTTCACAAAGACAGGTTGAGAGCGGCTGAAAAATACGACACATTTATAGCCCTTGGCCGGTCCGATCGAACAAAAGACTTCGAAAGTTATCTAGCATTGATTGAATCAGGGTTAGCTCCTGATAGAGTTGAAGATTATGAACTTTGGAACGATAAAGTCATGGTAGTTAGGGAAAATCCAAAATTACTGGGAGCAAATTCGGTTGCCTTGTCAATACAACCTACTTCTCACGAAGCTGGAGTGCAACAACAAATTATTGATGCGCTTGCTATGCAAAGGTGTAGCTTTGAAGTTATGCATAAATTAGGTGTCGCAACATTTGCAGACCTTTCCATAGAGCTAGTAACAACTATAAAACCGGTCAATTCCGTTAAGGACGGGTCTGGACCTATAATGCCTACTCCTCCTGCGGCAGTTCGTTTAGGCCCAATGCAAATTCGAGAAATTAATTAAAATACTTTTGCAGTTAAGCCTAGCCTCTATTATAATAGTTTTATAAATATGGCAAACAATGTATGTCTTGAGGTTGTTAGACCCGTACTTCTTCTATCTGATCGAACTTTGATAGAAGAAGTTGATAGTCTTGCTCGCGGCATTTTCGACGAAATTGGCAGTGGGGTTGTTCGCAGCGGTAATAGTAATGAAATAGTAAGAACGATAAAATCGGGTTCGAAAACCTATCCCGAGGAAGAAATCGTATATCATCACGCTATGGTGACCGGCATGAGTCGTCACTTTAAAGATAAAGTAGATCGGGCAAGACTGTATTTAGAAGAAGGCGTTAAGAATCCTCAGTATCACCAGCAGTCCGAAATAGATCAAACTAAGCCACTTGAAGCACTCATGGAGGAACTTACCCAAAGACATGGGTTGAGGGATGGTGAATACCCGGAGCTAGTGCTTGATACAGCACAAATTGTCAGTCACCCATTAGCATTCAACAAAAGAATTCTTGCTTTTAGCGGTTCGGAAAAGTCTAATCCTGAACATTTTCATTTAATTCGCAAAATGAACGAGCTTACCAGGTTTGTGCTAAATAACAGCGCTCGTGCTATTGCTGTAACTCCTCCAAGTGAACTTGATGGAGTCGTAGCAGTTTGTGAAACCAGAGTACATGATAGTCAAAAACTAGAGTGCTTTTTGGAACAATCTAAAATGCTTTTGCCGTCTACAGTGCAACTTGGCCCATTAGAATTCGGCACAAAGTTTTAATCTTTGACCTGATTCTCTATGAAAGCGTATAATTAACAGGTTAAAGTTAAATTGGAGTTTTCTTTGAGTTCTATAGTTATTCGAGGTGCGCGTGAGCATAATCTAAAAAATATTGATCTGACCATTCCACGCGAAAAGTTGGTTGTTATCACCGGGCTCTCGGGCTCTGGTAAATCATCTTTGGCTTTTGACACAATTTATGCCGAAGGTCAGCGTCGTTACGTAGAGTCATTAAGTGCCTATGCGCGTCAATTTTTGGGTCTTATGGAGAAGCCCGATGTTGACCAAATAGATGGCCTAAGTCCGGCTATAAGCATCGACCAGAAATCGACTAGCCGTAATCCGCGTTCAACCGTGGCAACCGTCACCGAAATATATGATTATTTACGACTTTTATACGCCCGAATTGGCATTGCACATGGTCCCGATGGTAAACCAATCAAAAGTATGACTGTTGAGGAAATTTCTGAAGGTGTCCGAAGATTAGAACAAGGTCATCGGCTGATGATTTTAGCGCCAGTCGTGGTAGACAAAAAAGGCGAACACGCCCACATTCCAGAGCTTTACACGAGGCAGGGATACGGGAGAGTTCGAGTCGACGGAGTAGTTTATGCGTTGGATGAGTTCCCCGAACTTGATAAAAAATTTAAGCATAATATCGAAGTAGTAGTTGATAGGGTAGTCAACAACGAAGACCAAATAAGTCGTATTTTTCAAGCCGTAGAAGTAGCACTTCAAATAGCAGACGGCCAGCTCGTCGTGGTAGATGCTGACGAGGAGAATAAAGAGCACACGTTTACGCAACGCTATTACAATCCCGATTATCCTGATTTCTCTGCCCCCGAAATGGAGCCCAGAACTTTCAGTTTTAACAGTCCGCATGGAGCTTGCCCAACTTGTACCGGTCTCGGAAACAGGCTGGTAATCGATCCAGAATTAGTGCTGCCTAACGGAAACTTGACTATTGCCGAGGGTGCTATAAGGCCATATAACCGTATGGCGCCAGATGCATGGAATATGAAAAAAATGCAGGCAGTCGCAGGTCGATTCGGTTTCGATTTACATACTCCAACAGGAGAACTGCGCGACAGTGACATCGAAAAGATTCTTTATGGAACTGGCAATGAAACCTTTCGTGTGAGCTTAGGATATGGTCGACATTTTAATACGACTTTTGAGGGCGTAATCACAAATCTGGAACGACGCCATAAAGAAACCGAAAGTGACTTTATGCGCCGTGAAATCGAGCGCTTTATGGTAGAAAAGCCTTGTGTCACATGCAAGGGTATGCGCTTAAAGCCGGAAGTACTAGCTGTAACCGTCGCCAATAAATCCATAATGGATATTTGCATATTGGATATCGACGAATCTATATTATTTTTCGATAATCTTAAGCTTTCTGACAAAGATCAGAGTATAGTTTTTCAGGTCCTGAAAGAAATTAAAGCCAGGCTAAAATTTTTGCAGGAAGTAGGGCTTAATTATCTAACCCTAGCGAGGGGCGCCAAAAGCCTTTCAGGTGGCGAAGCCCAAAGAATAAGATTGGCTACCCAGATAGGGAGTGGCCTGCAAGGGGTTTTGTACGTTTTGGACGAACCTTCGATCGGCCTGCATCAGAGAGACAACGAACGCCTAATCAAAACCCTAAAGCGTTTAAGAGATCTCGGTAACTCAGTTATCGTTGTAGAGCATGACGAAGATACCATTAAGACCGCTGATTATCTGGTAGATATCGGTCCAGGTGCTGGAGTCCACGGTGGTCATATCGTAGCCGAAGGTACTCCGGCTCAAGTTGAGGCATCAAAAAAGAGCATCACCGGTCAGTATATGCGAGGCGAAAAATCCGTAAAAATCCCTAAAACTCGCAGAAAAGGTAGCGGAAAGAGCCTTAAAGTTATTGGGGCGCGAGAGAATAATCTAAAAGGCGTCGATGTCGAACTGCCACTAGGTAAGTTGATTGTAGTCAGCGGTGTTTCAGGTTCTGGTAAAAGTACGCTGGTTAATGATATTTTAGCAAAAGAACTTCGCGCGAGGCTACATAATTCGCACGAACCGGCCGGCCGGCATAATAGTATAGAGGGCGTAGAAAATCTAGATAAAGTAATTATCATCGACCAATCTCCAATTGGCCGTACTCCACGCTCTAATCCTGCAACTTATGTTGGCCTATTTACGCCGATACGCGAGCTATTCGCAACTACACCCGAGGCAAAAATAAGAGGTTATAAAGCAGGAAGATTCAGTTTCAATGTTCGAGGCGGTCGCTGTGAAAACTGCCAAGGAGACGGAACCATTAAAATCGAAATGCATTTTCTGCCAGACGTTTACGTTCCCTGTGAAGTCTGTGATGGCAAACGCTATAACCGCGAAGCTCTAGAGATTCACTACAAAGGCAAAACCATTAGCGACGTGCTCAAAATGACAATCGAAGAGGGCTACGAATTCTTCGCAAATATAACGAGTATCGCTAATAAACTCGAAACACTAAATAAAGTAGGGCTAGGCTATATGACACTAGGGCAATCGGCCACCACATTATCGGGCGGCGAGGCTCAACGCGTAAAACTTGCAACTGAATTATCGCGGCGCGCGACAGGCCGAACTTTGTACATCCTAGATGAGCCGACAACCGGATTGCATATGGATGACGTAAACAGACTGCTTGAAGTACTGCAAGCCCTTGTTGATACAGGCAACAGTATGGTGATAATCGAGCATAATCTCGATGTTATTAAATGTGCGGATTGGCTGATAGATATGGGGCCTGAAGGCGGGAACAATGGCGGCCAGGTTATTGCCGAAGGTACTCCTGAGCAGGTGGCTTCAAATAGGAGTTCTTACACCGGTCACTTTTTGAAAAAACTTCTGTAAATTGTTGCCGTGCCGTTCTTGAACCTTAAGCGCGATAGTGCTATAATCGTTCTTAGGAGGATAAAAATAAACAGCCTAATGCATAAAAAAAGACACGTTCTAGCTATATTCACGTACGATACGTTCAGCAGCAGTCACAAGTAAAAATAGAAAAAACAAAATATGAGCATGAATAATCATGCAGCTTCGCGCATTTTTAAGCGCAACGATTATACTAATTATCTGCGGCCACGCCGTCTTATTCGAGACGCATTATCTAGTAGTAGCCGAACTGAAGCAGATAAGCGTAAATCTGCTCGCCGTGCCTCCGCACATATTCTTAAAATTTACAAAAATAAGGCGGCTACGCCTGCAATTGATGTAGAAGATTTTATA
>JALYSF010000026.1:0-4161 GCA_030854905.1 bacterium | reverse complement strand
GAGTAAAATTGACTCCAAACACGAAACTCTGCGCAAGAATAATCGACGAAAATCGCTGTTCCGCAAAACAATAAGTGCGCCTTATCATTCAAAAAAAGATCCCAAAACTTCATATAAACCCAAAGAAACCTTAACTTTGACTAAGAAGATTAAGGCCAAGAAAAACGTCAATAGGCGTTTGAATGCCTACAAGTTAGCGGCTGCTTTATTGGTACTTATGATTACATCGGGTCTTTCTAGTATTATTGTGCTCCCTAGTGCCAATAAAAATAATTCGCAAAGTTACAGCATGGTTTATGATGAGGACATGACTGTAGTCGGAGCTCCAATAGATATTTCACTGACTCCCCAAGTCTTATCTGCTCAGACAACGGCAAAACAGCCTGAAAAAATACCTTATAAAATAGTCATCCCTGCTTTAAATGTTAATAGCGACATACTCCCGACCGGCTTGCACGCTAATGGTAAGCTCGCTATACCTGAAAATAAAAAAGCCGTTGGCTGGTACAAAGCTAGCGCAGCACCTGATTCGAACAGCAGCGTACTGCTTACTGCCCACAAAGACTCCTCATCTCCTTTAAATAGTCTAATTACTATCAAAAATGGCGATGTGATAGAAATCTTAAACAGCGAAGGACGAAGTTACTGGTATTTGGTGACTAGTTTAGAGTTTTACGCTACTGGAGAGGTCCCTATGCAGCAGATAGTTACGGCTAACAAAGGAGAAAAGTTGGTAATCGTAATACCTAATGGAAGCTGGATCGAAGAAACTGCAGATTTTAGCGAAAGATTTGTGGTAATCGCCGAGCCTTCCAAAAAATAATAAATTTAGTAACAATCCTAAGCATTTTTATTTTTATTGAGCATAAGTCGATCGTACAGCTTTATAGTAATACCTCAATCTGTTATAATAAAATCAAATATTTAGAAAGAGGATAATTTAATGAGCTCAGAAAAACTGTTATTAAAAGCTGAATCACGTACTGTTACTGGTAAAAAAGTAGCCAGTCTCAAAAGAGCTGGCAAAATCCCAGGCGTAATTAACGAAAGAGGTAAAGTCTCAGTCAATGTAATGACCGAGCTCAATCCTCTTACTAAAATGTGGCATCAGGCAGGCGGAAACCACGTCCTAGCACTCGACGTAGAAGGTAAGCCGACTACCGTGATGTTCAAACACGTCACCTTGGATCCCGTAAGAGGAACTATTAATCATGTAGTTTTTCAGGCAATTAAACAGAACGAAACTGTCGAAGCCGAAATCCCAGTTGTTATTACTGGTGAAATTCCTGCTGAAAGAGTAGGCCTATTCTTAGTTCACCCACTCGACACAGTTTTAGTTAAAGCATTGCCGGCAGATCTTCCAAACAGTTTTGAATTAAGTGGTGAAAGCTTAGTGCAAGCAGGGGACATGTTGAAAGTCGAAGATATCAAAGTGACTGCTAATGTAGAAATACTTACTGAGCCAGATCGACCTATCGCGATCGTTGAAGAACCACGTGCAGCTGTCGAAGAAGAAGTTGCCGAAGAAAGTGAAGAAACAGCTGGTGATGTTCCGAGCGAACATGGCAGCGAAGACTCCAAAGACAACAAAACGGAATAGATTTTAAATATTCTTATCATTGTAAGTTGACAAATATAGCTTTCGTATTGTATAATACAGTGTTTTGACTATAACAGAATTCGACTTACAATCTGAATGGCGTCCCCTTGGTCGCTTTGGCTATATCTCTACTCAATTAGACGAAGGAGATGATTTTTTATCAGCCGTTATTGAATTTAAACATCTTGAAAAATGTGGTGATATCCCGGATGACGGGTTTCCATTTCCTAAAATTGTTGGCGCTTTCATAGGAAACATTATCGGTTTAGAGTTTGTGCCTGACGAGCGTATTAAATCTTGTGCATATGATTTTTATGGTAAAACATATTCTGACGGCAGTATTATTTACAAACCGGCACCCAATCAACACAGATAATTTTATTCCGTAATAAAACCGCCGGACTGGTGAGCCCACAACCGGGCATATAGTCCATTTTTCTTCTTACGGAGCGTTTCGTGAGAGCCTTCCTCAACAACTTTACCGTTATCAAGCACGACGATTCTGTCCATATTGTTTATAGTGCTAAGGCGGTGGGCGATAACTATTGCTGTCTTGGTTTTCATAAGTTCTTTTAGTGCGGCCTGAATAGAAACTTCGCTTTCGCTGTCTAGCGCACTTGTCGCTTCGTCTAATAAAACAATCGGAGCGTCTTTTAACATAGCTCTGGCAATGGCTATACGCTGCTTTTGACCGCCGCTAAGCTTTACCCCTCGTTCTCCAACTAAAGTATCGTAACCGTCTTCAAGTTGGCCGATAAACTCATCTGCGTGGGCTTTTCGAGCTGCTTCGATGATTTGCTCGTCGGTTGCGTTCTCATTTCCGTAAGATATGTTTTCTCTGATTGAACGGTGAAACAGTAGCGGCTCCTGGGGTACATATGTGATGCTTTTCCTAAGATCTGACTGAGTCATATCTCGAATATCCCGGCCATCGATTTTGATCGAGCCGGCTTGGATATCCATAAATCTAAGAATTAGTTTAGTGATGCTGGTTTTGCCGCCACCTGATGGCCCTACTAAACCAATTTTCTCACCGTCCTTAATCTTTAGGCTGAAATCAGTAAATAGGCTGTTTTCTATAGTTCTGTCTGGATACCAGAACGTAATATTATTAAAATCGACATCGCCTTTTGTGGCTTTGAACTTGATTGAGTTCTTGTTGTCGGCAACTTCCGGCTTAATCTGAAGGATCTCGGCCATATCATTTGCGTCACCAAATACACGTGTGAGCTGCCTGAACGTGTTATTCAGATCCCAGAGTTTGCCAAGTATTAGGTTCGTATAATTGAGTACAAGATATATAACCCCTACTTCTACAACACCCTGTACGGCCAGTGAAACCGAAAGAATAATGGTCAGCACATTAAGACTTCTCTGAACAGCAACTAGGGATAACTCCTGATTCATATTAATGCGCATCGTATCAAGCGAACGATTGTGTACTTCATTAGCGCGGGCAAACATCCTTTTTATTTCAGTTTTTTCATTAGCGAATGATTTTACGGCCATAATATTGCTGATTGTGTCGGCGAACTGTCCGGTGCGCTTTGTTTCGGCTTCTGCCCAGCGCTTATTGTATGGGACTTGCCTTCTACGATATATCCAGGCCATAGGTGCGTAAATTAGCGTGAGTAGTACTATAACTGTCGCAATGATAGGGGCTTTTGGAGCCAGAACTATTACTGTCGCTAGCAGTGAAACTATTAGCCTAAAAACGTTCCAAGTAAGGGCATCGGTCAGTCGCTCGTAAGAACTTATAAATTTATTTGACTGGCTAACCAGGGATCCGGCAAACCTATCCGAAAAAAATCTATAACTCATGGAACTTAAATGCGTAAAGACTGTCATCGTGATGTCACGCATTATCCTATCCTGGGTTTTCCAGAACATCCTGACGATAATATTCCAGGCGATGTGAGAGAAAAACTGGAGCCCAACTATTATTAAAAGCGTAGGCCATAAATTAGCTAAAGCCAAAGCTTCGCGATCATTTAGCGCTATTTTTGTAAGTATTCCGCTGATTAATAATGGGGCAACAATATCTTCTGCAATTTGAGCGGCGACCATACTTGGGTAAATCTTAAGAAGCTGGCGTTTATAGTATTTCGTGTGTTGCCAGTAAATAGACAGTGTTTGCTTCGTAGTACTTAATTTCGAGTCAGACATAGCAGGCTCCTCCTAAAGGTCCTGCGTTAATGATTTGATAAATTTGTTTTTAGAAGGGTAGCATGTTTATTTTTTGCCCCTAACTTTACTTGCCCCGTTAGAGTAGGTTTTGCGACGCCTCGTTATTTGTAATAATGACTACAATTCTACCACAGTAATTATAAATATCAAATACTTTCACTAATATATTTTCACACTAAGGACGAAAGGCCAAAAATACATACCGAGTTACAGACTAACCCAAGCGCCCAATAGAGCCTTCCAAATTACAATCCTGCCCAATTTCATCATACCGAATCCCAATTCAGCCTAGTTCTCATCCGGTCCAATCTCTAGACAGCCGAATCCCCATCCTTTTCATCCAGCCGAATCCCAGTCCAGCCATAGCAGGGAAT
>JALYSF010000025.1 GCA_030854905.1 bacterium | reverse complement strand
ATCAACGACAGCTATTATTGGGCCACCGCGGCTTTTGATTTCTTGCATATTACTAACAGATTTTTCGGCGATGTCAGAGCTCATAGCTAGCGCAAAAGTGGGGAAGTCCTTGTCGATTAGAGCTAGTGGGCCGTGTTTCATTTCGCCGCCAGCAAAGCCTTCGGCGTGGATATAGCTGATTTCTTTTAACTTTAGCGCGCCTTCTAATGCAACTGGGTATAGGTATCGCCGGCCTATAAAGAGGAAATCACGAGCTTTGGAGTATTTTACGGCGATTTTCTTTATCTGGCTGTCTAGTTCTAGCACCTGTTCAAGTTGTGCAGGTAGCCTGTCCATCGCTTCTAAAGTTTTATCGAAATCTGCGTAAGCCTTAGACAAATGAAGCGCAATTAGGCATAAAACAGTAACTTGAGCGACAAAAGCCTTAGTGCTAGCAACCGCTTTTTCTGGGCCTGCATGACAATATACGCCGGCATCGGTTAGTCTGGATAACGTGGAGCCTGGGGCGTTGACTACGCCAAGCAGTAAGATACCCGTGCCTTTTAGCTTCTTCAGTGCTGCAATGCAGTCTGCCGTCTCTCCAGATTGTGATATTACCAAGACTGCTGTGCTGCGACTAAGCGGCTCTTTGCGGTAACGAAACTCACTTGCTTGCTGGACTTCGACAGGTATATCGGCAATTTCCTCGAGCAGGTATTCTCCAATCATCCCCGCGTAATAACTTGTGCCGCAAGCGATTATTATTATCCTAGTTATATAACCGAACTGGTTGTCTACAGATTCTAGCCCGCCCAGCTTAACAATCGATTCTTCGATCCGTGCTCGGCCAAGCATAGCTGAGCGCACTGTCTGCGGGGCTTCGTGGATCTCTTTACTCATAAAGTCAGGATAGTTGCCCAAGTCGGCAATTGCAGATTCTATCTCGAGAGTTTCGGGCGCTCGTTCTATCATTTTGTCATCATCTAAATTGAATATTTCGTATTTGTTGCTGGTCACTATTGCTGCTTCGTTGTCCTGCAGGAATACTATTTGGTCTGTTTTGGTGGCCATTGGAATCCCATCACTTCCGATAAACATTTCACCATCACCGACTCCGATTGCGAGAGGACTTGATAATTTAGCAGCGAAAATAGTTTTGTCGTCATGAGTTGAGGCCATCACTATTGCGTAGGCGCCGCGTAGTAGCTTTGTAGCGGTGAGAAATGCCGATTTCACATCTTTCATTTGTTTATAGTGAAAATCTATAAGGTTCGGCACAACTTCTGTGTCGGTATCAGAAACAAATTTATAACCTTTTTTGATCAAAAAATCCTTGATTTCCTTATAGTTCTCGATAATTCCATTATGTACGACGGCAAACTCTCCGTTTTGGCTGAGGTGCGGGTGGGCGTTTTTTTCTAACACGCCACCATGGGTTGCCCACCTTGTGTGCCCTATACCAACTGTGTCGCCAAGCCTGCTCTTCTGCTGAGCTGAAGACTCCGCTTGGCTCTTGGCCATTTCCGACAACTCATCTTCCGAGTCTCGACTCTCCGTACCTCTAGTACGGTTCGTTTCGATTCTTGATGAGATTGACGAAACTGGCTCAAGCACAGTCGGAATAGGCTCAAACAAAGGAGAGTATCCTGACAATTCTTTGCGCAGCGCTTCGACGCGACCAACTACTTTAGTTACTTCAATTTTGTTATTAGATAACAGGGCAATACCGGCCGAGTCGTAGCCCCGATATTCGAGCGTTTCAAGCCCATCCAATAAGAATTCCGTCGCACTGGCTTTTCCGATATATCCGACTATTCCACACATGTATATTTGCTCCTGCTATTTTATTAGTTCATTTATCTGCTCTGAAAAATTTTGGACAGAAAATGCTGAGGCATGGTCTTTAATACACTTGGTACCGTAGGTAGAAGGGTTAAGCTTAGCTAGAGCTTGCATAAGTGAATCCGCAGACTGAATATCGAAAAATTCCCCAGTCTTACCTGGAATAACGTAGTCTCGGGCCCCACCGGCGTTATATGCGATTACCGGTAAACCTGCTGCCATAGCTTCAATAGGTGCGATGCCAAAATCTTCATACGATGCAAAAATGTAAGTGCTGTGACGAGCCAACTCCCGCGGCAAATCTTGATCTGATACGAAACCCTTCATTATGACTGTCGGGCCGGCGATTTTTGCCAGATTATCATATTCGGGACCTTTGCCGATTACGCTCAAAGGTAAACCTAGCTTATTGCAAGCCTCTATAATAATATCTACGCGTTTCATAGGTACTAAACGACCATGAGTAACGAATGACGGGCTGGAGGTCAGGGGACTGGGGGTAGTAGCGGACGAAAGTTGAGCGAACTTCTTAAAGTCGACAGGCGGAAAAACCACCTTAGACTCACGGTTATAAAACTTTTTGATATCTTGTTTGATATGAGTTGAATTGGCTAGAAAGACATCAACATTTTGAGCAGCCTTATAATCACGTTTTTTGAGTGGGACGACTAGTAATTTTAATCCAAATCTCGCTAACCAAGCAGGTTTAAAACCGGGATTTCGCAAGTATGCTTCGTAATGTCGCCAGTAAAAGTGAACTGGAGTATTGCAATAGCAGATGTGTAGCGGCTTGCCGTCAGCTCGGTTGCCTCCGTGAACAAATTTGGCCTCACCGTTTCCAGTAACTGAAATAATAACATCGAAATTTGCAAGGTCTAACCTTGCAAACCACCATTGTCGAAGTAGTGGCAAGAACTTTCGTAGCTGGCGGAAAGGTGTGCGTTGTAGGTAGCCGGTCACTACTTTGTTATCTAACTTTTGACGCCATTGTTCAGAACAATACGAGGTATAAATGGGTGCATCCGGAAACATTTTGTGAAGCTCAAGCACCACCATTTCACTGCCACCCCCGTATATCCAATCGGTTACAATAACGATCTTTTTCATTTAGTCAGATTGGTTTTTAAATAATCTTAGCAGTACGTGGACGGCGGTTTTTAGGACTATCACCAAGTCCATCCAAAAGCTCCAGTGTTGGACATAGTACATGTCAAGTTTTCGTCGCTCCTCGAATGAGATGTCTTTGCGGCCGGAGATTTGAGCCAAACCCGTTAAACCTGATTTTACGCTTAGTATGTTATGTTTGTGTTTGGATTTATCAAGCTCCTCTTCGATCAGCGCTCTTGGGCCGACAAAACTAATATCTCCTCGTAAGATGTTAAATAGTTGGGGAAGCTCGTCCAAACTGGAATTGCGCAAGAATCTGCCGAATAACGAAATCCGGGGATCTTTAGGTAAGTAGTCTCCGTTTTCTCTAAACTTTTTGGCTAGTTCTGGGCGACCCATTTTGGCGAAACCTTGCTCTGGATCCATTCCGTTATAGGCCTTTTTCATAGATCGGAACTTATAAATAGTGAAGTATTCATTAAAGCGAGTGAGTCTTTTACGTCTGTAAATTACCTGCCCGCCAGAAAGCAGCAAACTAAGTGTAATCAGTATAAACAGTGGCGATAGCAGCACGATAAGAATAAGGGAGATCGTTATATCAAACAGTCTTTTGGTCACTCGGCCCCAGCCGATTAGGGATGTTTGGTGGACTGCTACCACGGGAATGTTCTGGAATAAGTCGACGTCTATATTGCCGACGAACATCCGCGAGTTTCCAGGTACAAAACGATATGCGATGTGATTTTGTTGTGCATAGCCTAGTATTTCCTCGTTTTCTGTTTGGTTAGTGAATAACTCAGTCTGGACAATACTATGTAAAGTAGTGTGCCTAAGTGCGCTAACAGCCTCTTCGAAATTGGCGAATTGATGTGTTTCAGCAACTTGTTCGTAGCGCGTACGCTTGTCGCCGACTATACCAAGAACTTTAAAACCAGATTCAGGGTAAGATAGACGTTCAGCCAACTCTTTAGTAATGTCTGTAGCCCCCACTAACAAGACGTGATTCAGGCCAATTCCATAGGAGTATAACGTGTGTTTGACCCCGCGTGAGATAGTTCTGAAAAGTAAAACCATCAAAAAGCTCAGGCCCAAGCCGTAAACCGGCACCAAGCGAGCTGGGAATATCGGGCGGCTAATCACATATTCGGCTCCAATCAAGAAAAGTATACCGATAAAGCAACCAGCTAGTATGCGTCCGGCTTCCGAAAAGCGGTTTTCATAAACTCTGCCGTTATAGAGACCTAGTAGTGCAAAAATCATTAACCAGAACACCAACAGCACCGCAAAAATCAAGAAATATGTCTCGGCTGGTACCTGTTGAGGAAGTGGCCGATCGTCGTATTTAACTCGTAGAATATATGCTAATACGAACGCAGACATCAGTGCCATAAAATCGCCTATCAGCAGGATAAATGCATAAACTAAGCTAGATGAGTTTTTCATTCTTACCTGTAATTTTAACAGCTATAGCAATCCAAGAGAAAAAATAATAAACTAAATTAAGCATGAGCAAAAAGCGAACAACTAAACACCAAACTTCAAAAAGTAAGCGTAGCAGTCAAAAAAATAATAGGTATAAGCGCGAGTTTAAGCGTTTCGCCGAGTACATGGTCGGGGGTGGCGTTTGGTTTTGGAGCGGCTATCTAATCATTTCTCTGCTCGATAATCACATTGGGCTGGCTTGGGCCAACGTTCTTGGCCAGACGGTTGGTATAACATTGAACTTCTTGGTGCAAAAGTATTGGGCATTTAAAACAAGCGATGGTGAAAAAATCGCTTTTACGGCGAGACGCTACATAATTTACACGGCAATAAATGCTTACGGCTTAAATTACCTAATTCTTAAAGGATTTGATGTCTACTTCGGAATAGCGCCAGAAATCAGTCAGTTTATTGCCAGTGCATTCTTTACAGGCTGGAATTATTTTTGGTACAAAGTTTGGGTATTTCCAGATACCAAACACCCCACTCGTCAACACGCTAAACCACGGGTCCGTAAAATCCATCGCCACATTACAACCAATGTTTAGGAGACAATAAATGTCTGAAAATATTCGGCCCACCAAAAAACAAAAGTTACTTTTGGAATTTATTGCTAAATTTATCGCCGAACACGGATATAGCCCAAGCTACCGGGAAATAATGGTCGGTTGTGACTACAATTCCGTCGCCACTGTCGCTCTCCATGTGCGTAATCTGATTGCTAGGGGACACTTAGTAAAACGCGGTCGCTCGGCCAGATCGCTAGAAGTTGTTGAGTCCACGATAGAAGAAGCCCCAAAAAACAAAGTTAGTTCATCCCAAGAAAAATGGCTAATCAAGGCCATTGAAGCTAAATTCATTATTTACGAGAATTCTCCGAACGATAATATCCGAGACCAGTTGTACGTGCTCGTTGGTGCGCTTAAGGCACTAGACCTAGAAGACGCTATGAGATCTTTTTTGCCTCGACTGCCTAAAGTTTAAATCAATTAGGATACAATAATACAGATGAGCAATATATTAAAAAAGATTATCAGGTCGTCTTCCTCGCCGATCGCTATAGTTTTTATTTCGGTAGCGGTAATTGTTTGGTGGTCTTGGAGGTCTTCTATAGTTGTAAGAGAAGAAGCAAAAAGCAAAGTCCGTAACGAACGAATAATCGACACCTCCAATTCTATAAAAGAACGCCTACAAGATTTTGAAGATGCCCTCCAAGGTGCCGCAGGAGTAGTTAGGGCTTCGACTCCGATTACAGCTGAGAAGTGGCGGACATACATAAACACTATCAATAACAAACAGAGTTATGAAGGTATAGTTGGCTTTGGGTATAGCACGTTAGTAGCACCCGCGGAGCTAGAAAGTTTTGTCGCAGAGAACAAACTCGCACGACCTAACGGTTTTAACGTGTTTCCGGAAGGATCCCGGGATTTGTATTCGATTGTTACATTTATTGAGCCCACGACAAACGAGAATTTGGATGCTATTGGATACGATTTGTTCTCGGATCCTGTTAGGCGTAATGCACAGGAGTTGGCTATAAGGGTTGACGACACTATACTGACTGGTTCTATTCAATTAATTGTAGACGACGTCGACAGAGTGCCGGCATTTTTAATGTTCGGAGCTGTAGACATTGATGTAACTAAGCCAAGAAGTTTAGATAATACACTTGGGTTTGTGTACATACCATTTAGAGCTAATGATTTCTTTGAGCTGATTGGTAGCAATCTGGATACAAACAGCTTTGCAATAAAGATTATAGACAAATCTGCTAACACGCAGGAGGAACTATATAAAAGCAGCACGTACGATGACGTTACTAAACGACCCACAACAACAACTACCTCTGTCGATCTTTTGCAAAACGGCGCCGATTGGAAAGTAAATTTTGTCTTTGATGAGTCAACTTTGATTACGACTTCTGAAGAAACCAGGCCTGACCTTATTGCCGTACTCGGGGCACTCGGAGTGTTACTGCTAACAATCATGGTCTGGCTGATGATAAGAACTCGCAACTATGACATAGCCGTCCAAAAAGAACTTGAGGTAAACCGCGCCAAAGATAGTTTGCTATCTATAGCTAGCCATCAGTTAAGGACTCCTGCCACAGGCGTAAAGCAGTACTTGGGTATTGTTATGCAAGGTTTTGTAGGCGATGTTACGCCTGCTCAAGCCAGCATGCTTGAGAAAGCATACAGCAGTAATGAAAGACAGCTTAGAGTAATAAATGAAGTTCTGCATTTGGCAAAGTTGGATTCAGGAAGAATAGTCTTAGCTAAGAGCAACGTTGATATGGCTAAGCTCATTAAAGATATAGTCTTAGAGGTTGGTTCTGAAGTGGTCGAACATCAACATAGTGTCAAAACCACTGGTTTAGGTAAGCCAGTATTCGTTAACGCCGACGAGCACATGTTAAGAATGGCCATAGAGAATCTCATCACAAACGCGATCAAGTATACCCCCAATAAGGGAAAAATACGAATCAAACTTAGGTCAATAAAAGGAGTAGTTGAAGTTGAAGTAAAGGATAACGGCGTCGGTATCAGCACAGAAAATCAACAGAAATTATATAGACAGTTTTCTCGAATCCAGAATGTGATGTCTAAACAAGTCAGCGGTACAGGCATCGGTCTTTATCTAGCAAAGCAGTTGATTGAATTACACGGCGGCGAAATAAAACTGCAATCATCTGTGAACAACGGGTCGACTTTTACGGCAATTATCCCTAGAGGTAGTAAGAAATCTAACACCTAAATGTCATGATTATATTGTAAGATAGAGCTTAACGTATGAAAGAATCACTAAAAAAAAATAGAATAACGACCGGTGGTAAAGGTACTGTCCTAATCGTTGAAGACGAAGCTACATTAAACGAGGCTTATCAAATTATTTTGTCACAAGCTGGCTACAACGTACTTACGGCATATGACGGAGCAGAGGCTCTAGAGATTATCGGCAATCATAACCCGGATGTCATATTGTTAGATTTGCGGATGCCAGTAATGAACGGAATCGAATTTTTGAAGCATTATAGTCCGAAGAACCGAGCCCACATTGTCGTTTTCAGTAACTATGATATGCAAAAAGAAATAGACGAAGCCTATAAGCTTGGTGCCGACCGTTATATCCTAAAAGCCTGGGCTTCGCCTAAAGAACTTCTTCAAATAGTAAAAGACGCGATCAAATCTAAATCTTAGGTGCCGTTTAGATTTAGATCCTGGAAACTATCTTCACCCATCACTCTTTCAAGCTTAGCCTTATCAATAACATATTCATTGGCGTTGTAGTCGAGAATTTCTTTACGCTTAAGCTTAGATAGCTCGGTCGCCGTAGTCTCACGGGTTAATCCTACAAGACTCGCAATACTGTTATGAGTTAGTTTAAGAGTGATATGATATAGGCCTTTTTCGTCTTGCTCGCCGTAGCGGAACATCAAGTAATAAAGCGTAAATACAATTTTTTCGACAGCACGCTGCTGCTCTAGCGCCGTTATGCGAAGCAGTAAACCCGAATTTGTGTTGACGAAGTAATCAAAAAGCAGGTTTTTTATATCCTGGTTTTCAGAGATTAATTTATGGAAATCGTCCCTCGGAAGAACATAAAGCTCGCAGTCCTCCACGGCTTCATAATAATAAAGACTACTGCTAGTTTTATTGAAAACCCATGTTAGAGCAAGCAACTCGCCTTTAGTAAAATAGGATACAACTTGCTCGTTACCCGTATTTGTAAGCGTATAGGCTTTGACTATTCCTCTGCGCACAAAAAACACGCTTCTAGGAACCTCACCTTGGTAGATGATAACCGATCCTTTTCTGACTACACGATGTATAGACAGTGGCTTAATTGCTTCCAACACCTTATCCATATCTTGATTATACTTTGTACTGGTCGTTTTTGTAAGAAAGTTTACTAAAAATTTGTGTATATGCTTACAGCTAGGCAATGATTATATCGTTAATATAGGGGTAACCTTGCAGAATACGCAGGAACATCACTAAACAACAAGGAGAGTGAAGTGGGAAGAATCACATTAACCGATAATGAACTAGATCAGAAAATAGATAGTTTTCTGACACGTAAATTCAGCCAGACTAACATGGAAAGAATTAATCGTTCTGTACGTCATGACCGTAAGGTATCTCCAGCACTTGCTTGGAAACAGTACGCGCTTTAAATCAAATAACAGATAAATCAGAAAGAAGTTGTATTAATCATGGAAGAAACCACTCAAGAAGTTCAGAAAGACCGAGTATACGCTGACGGAACACAAGTTAGAGAGACGACTGTTGCAACCGATTCAAGTGATGATGGCCCAGTTACCGCACAACGTATAGTTAGCTTAATCATAGGTGTTGTTTTGGGGTTGCACGCAATAAGGTTTCTGTTGTCGCTTTTTGGAGCAAACCGCAGCAATGCATTTGCAGATATTATTTATACCATTACCAGTCCATTTGTAGCGCCGTTTCGTGGCCTCTTCAGCGTAGATACACGAGTTGGAGAGGTGGCGCGTTTTGAGGTAGAGACAATTGTTGCCGCCATAGTTTATGGCCTACTGGGATGGTTAATTATAAAGATTATTGGTTTGGGCCGACATAACAACGCTCACACCACCGTCTAGGAGAAATAAAATGATATTTATCAATGTACTTATTTGGGTGGCTTTCGGGCTGCTGGCTGGGTGGGTTGCAAGTGTCATCGATGCAGAAACTGAAAGCGATAGTTCTACCACAAGAGAGTACCTCATTATCGGAGTTTTGGGAGCTGTTTTGTCTGGAGCATTATTTAGAACAGTTGGCGGACTTGGGTCAGATCAATTCAACCTTGTAAGCTTGTTTATTGCAATTACTGGTTCAAGCATGGTTTTGGCTTTGTACTACAGGATGAAACGATTAGGAGACAACGATGCAATACATGACTAATGAATCACGCAGTTTAAGCCGAGCATTATTTAATTCTCTACTGGCAAGCTTATGGTTTACCGTCTGGGTAAGCGCGGCAATCGCCATTTTTTACTTTGTACTATTGTTCAACGATAACCGCATCGCAGTAGATATATTGGCATACGGCGTATCCGGTACACTAATACGAAACGTCATTCTGTTTGAAATGCTTTTGATTGCAGCCACGACGCTAACCCATCTTTCGTTATTCTATCGACCTAGGCTTGTTAAGCGCTCAAGTCAGGGGCTGAAGCATGCCACCGAAATTGTTACCAAACCATACAAGCGAACATACGGCGTCGTTCGCAATATTGGTACCACAGTAGTAGATGGTAATACCAGCAGAAGTAAAATAACTGTTTAAGTAAGAGTATAAGCAAGGGGGTAATATGAAAAAAAGGTCAAAAACTATCAGTAGTGATTTTGAACGGGAATACATTTCGAAGAATCAAAATCCCATCATAACTCTTCATTAATTTATTTTGGTGTGAGGTGCTAAAGCTTCCGGTTTCGTAAGATTCCGGAAGCTTTTAGTTTCAATCTGATTTACGAGCGCGTCCGAACTTGCGTGAGAAAGCTAGGCGGGCATATTCTCCGGCTAAGTAGTAGTAGGGAAAGACGGTGATAACCAGAAAAGTACTGGAAACCAAGCCAAATATGAGTACAACAGCCAGGCCTTGCCAAAATGGACTGCTAAGAGCCAAAGGCGTTAAAGACACCACGGCAGTCGCCGAGGTAGCAAAGAGAGGTCTGAATCTCTCTTCAAGTGCAGCTACTGTTGAGTCAATTGGCGACATTCCTGAACGCCTTGCTTGGTTGGCGTAGTCGGTGAGTAGTATCGTGTTTTTGATGCTTAGTCCAATCAGAGCAAAGAACCCTAACATTGAGAAAAAGCTAATAGCGTTGTTTGTGAGGTCTAGGCCAGTCATTACACCGAAGATGCTAAATGGTATTGCCATGAATATAAGTAACGGCTGCAGGAAACTTCTGAATTCTATTAAGAGGAGAATATATATCACTACAAGTAGTATTGGAAAGGCAAAAGCCAAAGATTTGAATGAATCCTGGTTCTCGGACTCTTGCCCTAAATCAAACGTCAGAGCGTCGCTTTCAATAGCATAACTCGCCACTTTTTCTTCACTAAAGTTCTGATTAACTGCATTTTGAGCTAAAGAAACTAGTGTAGATGTGTCATCGCCGTCAAAGCTGGAGCTTACCCTGACAATCGGCTTGCCATTGTTTCTTAGGAAGCTATCTGGGCTGCTGACGGTAATATTTTGGAACTTAGCAGAACTGTTATCAATCCGCTTTAGTTCGCTAGATTCCATGTAATTTGCGATATCTCCGGCCAGCCTGAATGCACCCTCACGATTATCTGCCGCTATTTCTACTATGAAAGCAGAGGCAGGCGGGCCTACATCCATTTGGCCGACGATGACTTGAGCAGGTACTGCGCCCCCGTCGAACAGTGACTGAAGTCTAGTGAGCATTTCCTGTGAAGTCTCTTGGCGTTTGTCGTAAGGCTTTAGGTCTACTGCTAAATTCGCCGAACTGCTTGAACCACTATTGTAGTAAGATGCTCGCTCGAAATTATCTCCAAGCTCGCGGACAATCAAATTTTCTGCTTCTGAAGCTATGCCTTCAGATTGCTCTAATGATGTTCCCGGGGGCATATTTATAGAAAAGATTAGCCCGTTACTATCCTTACTGGCAGGGAAGATGTTGAAGACGACGTTACGGCTGATTACTACGCCGAGCATTACAAACCCCAGCCCTATGCCAATTGCGATACCAGTAGTGGCAGCAAGTCGCTTATTACTGTGCCTAGCGGCGCGCATCGGTGCAGTAACAAAATGTGCTAATTTAGCCTCGAAACCAGCTGAAAATTCTTTTGCGGCTTTTTTGCCCAACTGTTTTTCACTAAGTAAGATGTAACGAGACAACCACGGTATGAACACTAGTGCTACAACCAGGCTGATTAATAGCGAGCTGATAAGCGTGATTGGTATGGCGCGGATGAAACTGCCTAGTACGCCGCCGATAAATAGCAGCGGAGCAAAACTGAGCGCTGCAGTTAGCGTGGCCGCAACCATTGCCCGACTGATTTTACGAGTTGCGTCCCGTATGATTTTACGTCTGTCCTGTGAGCGCTTTCTAGCTGCATCGATTGCTTCGACCATGATAATGGTGTCGTCGACTATTAAAGCCAGCCCTAAGATTAGGGCAAACAATGTGATTACATTAAGCGTATAGCCGATTGCATACATAAGTCCGAGAGTTATCAAAATAACAGTAACCATCGAGATAACTGTAATTAGAGATGCCCTAATTGCTATGACTAGTGAGCCGACAATTAATACAGCTAATAACCCTTCCAGTAAAACTTTTTGTAGCTCGGTAAGCGATTCGTCGATGTCAGGTGCGAAACTTGCGCTAACGCGAGCATTAAATTCACTGAAATTGGAATCGGCTTCGAGAGCTGTTAGTGCCTCTCGTACGTCATGATCAAGCTTGATCACGTCGCTCTCTTTTTCGGCTGCCACAGCCAAGAATATAGAGTTGCTAAACGCGACATTACCATTGTTTTTTTCGGCATAACGATCGTAATTTTGTCTAAGTTTAATTTGTTCTCCGGTGGAAGGATTGGTGACTTGATTGAAAGGATTTTTGATTTTGATAGCTTTTACGTTATATATTTGTTTTTGTTCCAACCAAGTCTTAGCTGCTTCTGCTTTCAGGTTTAGTTCTTCAGCGGAAATTTCGGGGTTATCGCTATAAAAAGATATTCCAAGGTCTATATGATCTGTGTCGCCTCCGGTTGCACCAAAATAGGGTACGTTATATTGAATTACCGCATCTTTCGGCAGTTTACCAG
>JALYSF010000055.1 GCA_030854905.1 bacterium | reverse complement strand
ATCTTCTAACGTGAAGACTGTCTGTGGCAGTATGCAAGACCGTAGACCCGGCCTTGGCCGAGTCAAGGTGTGCCGACGGCTGATTGACAGTTTCTGTCAGTAAGACCGTGGGTAGGACATCTTAACCGTATATCGTATAGTTTAATAGAATACCCTAAGCTCATTAACAATTTTATAGTAAACAAGGCCCCATCTTCTAACGGTTAGGAAATCGGGTTCTCATCCCGGAAATAGGAGTTCGATTCTCCTTGGGGTCACCAAATTAAGTACTCACCTTAGTGGTGAGTTTTTAATTTGTTACTCCTTGGGAATCGAACCTGTCTTATTGCCGGCGGAAATAGGAGTGAAAACTTCCAGTGGCAGTTTGGAAACGAATCTTCTTCTGGCAACTTGTTGCCAAGAATGAAGTTCGGGGGTCGCGAAACGTGACCGATTCTCCTTGGGGTCACCATCCTTCGTCTCTCTGCTTTTTGCAGAGCTATGAAGGATTTTTACTTTCGATGAGGTTCGAACAAGTCTTTGGGGTTTGATATTATAGGCGTATGAATCAGAAAGAATGGGAAGCTAGTATAGCTTGGTCGAGAGTTGTGGCAGGCTGCGTCATAAAGCAACGAGACGGCAAATATCTTTTGGTGCAAGAGAAGCAACCAAAAGTATACGGTTTATGGAACTTACCCGCAGGGCACGTCGATAAAGGTGAGCAAATTGAAGATGCTGCAAGGCGTGAAGTGAAAGAAGAAACAGGCTATATAGTCGAACTTGATAGTGAAATCGGGATTTACCACGAAACGGTCGAGTCATCCGTTAGGCATGCATTTACTGCTCACATAGTTGGCGGTGAATTGAAAGTTCAAGAAGACGAGATCCTTGACGCAGGCTGGTTTAGTTATAAAGAGATAACTAATATGAAGCATAGCGGTAAATTACGAGTTGAGTGGATCTATGATGCTATCTCAAAGGTTGAAGCCAAGAGCTGATTCCACTTAATAAATTCCATACGGGTGCCTTATTCTACTGATGTATTATCCTTAATCTTTATAAAAAACAAATTCTGGTTATCCTACAATGTAATTAGTATTATTGGAGCCCGTCTTTGGTTTGCACTTTCGATTAAGCTAAAGGATAATGAACAGTAAAGATATTAAAGACATTTAAAATTTGAGGCTTGGGTGGGATTATTTAGCAAAAAAACTGGTAGTAACGCTTCGAACGGCCTTGCCAAGCGACTTCAGATTGAAAAACTTAAGTCTGACATTATTATCGCCGCTATCATTGACGGCGTAGCTTTGGTAGACAATCAAGGTACGATACAGGTTTTCAACAATGCAGCAACAAGGACTACCGGATGGCTGGGCGAAGAGGCAATCGGCTTAAGTTACAGCTCAGTTTTGCAATTTTCTGATGATAAGGGGGAGCCAATTGCGCCAACTGATAATCCGCTAGCAAAATTTGTCGGCACTAAGGAGTCAAGTAGTAATATTATGGCGTCGCTCAGAACCAAGAGCGGCGGCAAAACAACTATAGATATGAGCGTGTCGCCTTTGACCGAAGGGAATGAAGTACATGGAAGTCTCATAATATTTAGAGATGTGAGCGAGCAGCATAGCGATGAAAAAAGGCGAGCCGATTTTATCAGCACAGCCAGTCACGAAATGAGAACCCCGGTAGCAGCTATCGAAGGCTACTTAGCTCTAGCGCTCAACTCAAACGTCAGTAAAATCGACGAGAAAGCGCGAGGTTTCTTAGAAAAAGCCCACTCCAGCACCCAGCACTTAGGGACGCTTTTCCAGGATCTACTTACTAGCGCCAAAGCCGAAGACGGGCGACTTAGTAATCATCCAACTGTCGTCGAAATGGGTGATTTTGTAGGGCGTCTTGCCGATGATCTGAAGTTTTCCGCTTCAAAAAAAGGACTGAAAATGGAATTTATTATTGGCAGCCAGCAGCAAGCGATCGACGCAACTAATACATCTGGCTCTAAGGTAATCAAACCTCTTTATTATGTTTATGTAGATGCCGACCGAATACGGGAAGTAATAACCAATTTATTCGACAATGCCGTTAAATATACTGATTCGGGCTCAGTAAGACTAGGACTTTCAGGCAATGACAATTTAGTTCAAGTTCATATAGCTGATACTGGACACGGAATCGCTCAAGAGGACATACCTCACTTGTTCCAAAAATTCTACCGTGTGGACAATTCGGCAACCCGAACTATTGGCGGCACTGGGTTAGGTTTGTTCATCTGCAAGAAAATCGTAGAACTTTACTCAGGCAAAATCTGGGTTGAAAGCGTGATCGGTAAAGGGAGCACTTTCTACATAAATTTGCCGAGGGTATCGAGCGCCAAAGCAGAGTCCTTACAACAAAAGGCCTCCATGGAACTACCGACGATGCCGCAACCATTGCAAAAAATTTGAAAAAATAATGATATAATAACCATAAGCAAAAAAAGGAATTAAACAGATGTCAAAGATACTTTTGGTCGAAGATGACAACAACTTAAGAGAAATATACGAAGCCAGACTACAAGCCGAAGGCTATGAAATAATTACTGCACAAGACGGCGAAGCGGCTCTGGCAATTGCCATAAAAGAAAGGCCAGATTTAATAATTTCAGATGTAATGATGCCTAAAATTAGTGGCTTTGACATGCTAGATATCCTAAGGGGTACACCTGAGACCAGAGAAACTAAAGTGATTATGATGACCGCATTGTCGCAAGCCGAAGATAAAGCTAGAGCAGCCAAGCTAGGGGCTGACCGATACTTGGTAAAGTCACAGGTTACGCTTGAAGATGTAGCCAAAGTTGCCAAAGAAGTACTCGAGGGCGTTAGCTCAACGCCAAACCCTACACCCGAAACCTTGTCGAGCGGCCCTATAGCCGCATCTGCAATTCCTGGTATACCTGACCCGGCGGTAGCTGTACCTGTTGTGCCAATTGATGACACGAGCAATACTCCTAGTGTAGTTCCTTTAGCATCGTTAGGCTTGTCGTCAACCGGCAGCGATCTAGTAGCTGTGGCTACGGCGCAAGCAGCACAAAACCCTGCAGAACCTGCCACAACTGCACCTACTGCGGCACTCACGGTAGCTGCTGAAGAACCTGTCAATCCTGTTGCTAACTTAGCCATTCCAGAACCTACGACACAAGCTACAGCTACGCCAGTCGAACCAGTCCTAACTACTCTAGGTGTAGCAACACCGCCTTCGGCAGAAGCAAAGCTAAAAGCAGAGAACCAAGCCGGCGCTGCGGCACCGCCAACAAGCTTACCTGAGCCAACCGAAAAACTATCACCCGAACTGCCTCCTTTATATGAAAATTCATCGGAACCTCCAACTCCACCGCCACAACCTAAGCCACTAGATTTAAGTAGCTCCAGTGTAGCTATGGCAGCAACCGCCGAGCTCTCGGAAGACTCCACAGCAGGTCAGTCAGGGTCACCGTTTCTTGTAAGTAAGCCAGTTACAGTTATTCAAGCGTCTCCTGCAACACCGCCAGCTGAGGTTGATGAAGCTTCCAAAATTGCCGACTCAATCGAATCGTTCCTGTCTACAAAGGCCGAAGTAAACGAACAAGCTAACCCCGTATCGTTGCCTGCAGAACCTGCGACAGAAAC
>JALYSF010000024.1 GCA_030854905.1 bacterium | reverse complement strand
GAATAATGTACTAAAATAAGGAACACTTGCATCAACGGATCGAGGAAGATCTAATGCTTGATTTGAATAAAATGAATCAACGTTGCAAAACCTAGCCTCATCAATAGACAAATTATATGTTCCCGGCGAATCTACTACTATAGCAGCAGCCGCTATCGGCACATCAAACTCACCTGAACCTATGGTCATATACAATGGGTACGGAGTAGATGCTGCCGGATTAGGAAAAGTATTTGTAGCAAGGGGTACATAGGCACTTACCTTATTTGTTTTAAACCCAGTATATATACCAATAAACCCTAAGACTATAATTACGTAGAGTAAAAATATAAATTTATTGCTAATAAAACCTAGTGGATTTTTGATATTCATTGCACATCTTCCTCACTTTTATAAGATGGGTATGGATTCTCACCGATTTCAGCTTTTTGTTTTATTGTTTCCCACCGTGTTTTAAGCTCTGGATAAGCTGATATTTCAGAAGAGTCTAGTACTTCTTGAGCGTGTGAAACTAATTCGTCATATTTATTTTCTCCTGCGAGTAAACGCCCCCAGAACGCTTTGAACACTAGCGTATTGTCATCAGAGAGATCCGCGACATTATATTGCCCCAGCAGCTGTCTAGCGGTTTTAGTGTCGTTTTTTATTAAGGCCGCATTAATTAGTCCAAAATCTATAGTTGCACTTTCGTCGGGAGTAGAAGCATTCTCTTTTGCGACTTCATAATATGTTTTAACCCCGTCATCATTATTGCCAATAAATGGCAATTTTTTTAAATCTACTAAACGCCAAGCAGCGTATCCGCCACCAGTCAAAAGCAAAACCACCAGTAAGACTACGGTTAGCCGCTTATTAATCCTTCGCTTCTGGCTTAGTCTAGTCTGTGCGCTTACCGGGTTAGTCGAAGCGGGAGTCGGAGTATTATTTAAAGACTTTGCAGCCTCCTCGCCAGTAACTATTTTCTTTCTTTTCCCTACTCTAAAAGCCATATGATGACAATTATAGCGCTTATTCTTACTAAGCAAAAGTAAATACAAAAACCCGCCTAGTTTGGGCGGGTTTTTTGGGTGTTATTTTGATTTATTTTATTATTTGGTTGCGCCAGTAAGCACTGTAGCTTCAGGTGTAACTTCACCTACAGCAACCGTTGTTACAGTAGTTGTTTCTGTTGAGCCGTCAGTTGTTTCGGTTGGACCTTCAGTTGTTGGTGTTGAGCCTTCAGTTGTTTCGGTTGGACCATCTGTTGTTTCGGTTGGACCTTCAGTTGTTTCGGTTGGTTCCTCTATTTTTACTAAGAAAGGAGAGAAATGACTTACAGCTTTATCGTCGTCTTGATCAGTAATCACTACTGTTTCCGCATCTGGAACATCTACAAAATCAAGGTCATCTCCAGCTTTTATGCAATACCCACCGATTAGAAAACCTTCTGGTGCAGTAATCGTCACGCTTTCAGGATTACCATTAGTATCAACTTTAGTCTCGTATTTTATACCGTCATGAACTTCGTTGTCTGGGCAAACTTCTTGTCCAGGCTTTTCTGTTGGTTCGGTTGGTGCGTCTGTTGGTTCGGTTGGTGCATCAGTTGGTTCGGTTGGTGCATCAGTTGGTTCGGTTACCACTTCGTCGCAAGCATCTGCCACGCCGCTGACTTCAAATTCGCCTGAAGTAATTGTATAACTAACATTAGCCCCTTTAGGTCCTGCTGGTGTAGGACCACTATCGCCTTCTTGTATAGTAGCGCTAGCTACATCACCGCTAGGCAGGGTTAATTCAATAAATGCATCGCCTTGTATAGCACTTACAACCACAACTTCCTGGTTACCGTCGCGGCATTCTTCATAAAAACTAAATGCCTCGTTCGAACCACCGTCAGCTGCAAATGGTGCAACTACTGGCATTGCTTCACCCTGTCCGCCACTTGCAAAACCTGCACCAAGTAGCCCTACTCCTGCTAGACCTACGGCGACAAAGCCGCGCCTAAAACCAGTTGAACGCTCATTATTATTAGCACCTAAAGTTACTTCTGTTGTTGGTCCAGTTGGATTTTGTTCTGGCATTTAATTTAAACTCCTTGATAAGCTTATTACTTATAAATTATTAATAAAATTTTACGCCCACCCGCACTTGTTAAAAAGTGTACGAATACACACATTTTACCATTTTTGTAGAACATATGTCAAACATTGCTGAATCTCAGTTTATGCGAGCAAAATCAGCAACAATACGATCTTTGGTCTGACCTTTAGGGTGGCAAGCCGACAAACGAACATATTGCCCGTCGGTTGGGCCACTCCGCCAATTGTAAGCGGTATTAACTGCAGTGCCACCGCCAGGACCTTCGAAATCAACTAGTATTGTTGGTATACCAACCGCTTGGTAGATAAGTTGTTCGCCGCCAGCTTGCTGAGTTAACGCTAAAGTAAGCAATCCGCCTGGTTGCAGTTCATCAAGCCTCTCAAATACTATTTGTAGAGCTCCTTCATTACCATCTTCAGGGCTACCGTTCCAATCAGGAGTTATATCAGTTACCCTATGGCCCATAACCAACGCCCTACCGTTTTCACCAAGCAAGCCCATTTGTGGTACACCAAGATTTTCACCAATTTCTTCAGGATTAATCTCTGGATGGGCAATTTCTAAGATAGCCCCTCTTTCGAGCTGATGTTTTTTGGCGGGCGATTCCGGCAGTTTGGTGACAGCAAACAAAGGTACATTAATTATTTGTGCGCCATCTGGATTTGTTACTGATAAATCAGCTATTTTTGCACCTTCCACTAGTACTTCTTTAGGTAAATAATGCTGCGATTCCCAAGTTATAACTTCTGAGGTAACTGGCGCTTCGACTGGCGGGGTGGGCGGAGCTATATTCTCATTCCAGCCAAAAGGTACTGGCTCGCCGTAATAATACTTTGGATCCTGAGGTATATCACTATTTGCTGACGCGTGCCTACCTAGTACTGTGCCTCCTACAGCCCCAGCTACAAGTCCAAGAAAGCCTTTTCTAGACATTTCACGAACATGCGGACTTAAACTAGGGTCAATTTCACCACTCATATAGTTGTATTATATCACTCTTGAGGGTTTTTGGCAATTGCTTAAGGCAGCAGTGTTTGCCAGAAGTACCAGAAATGCTGAATTATAACTGCCATAATCAGAGCAAACCAGCCGCCAAGTATCCATAAATGCTCATGCTTGAGAGTACTCACGATTTTTCGGGTGCTTTTGCCTAAACTTACGTAACCTTGGTCTACCACATAAATAAATGTGTACAAGAATAGCGGAATCATGACCGCCCACGTGACCATGCACCAAGGACACAGTGCCCCGATTCTGAATATCGTCTGAAATATTAACCAATGTATAAACACTACGCCGAAAGTAGCTCCAATCAGGACTCCTTGCCAGAACCACTTCTTGGTCACTTTGGCGCCCAAAATCATCATCACTCCTATCGTAACGACCGCACTAAATCCAGCAAGACCAATTAACGGATTCGGTATTCCGAAAGCCGAAGCTTGGTCGGTAACTATCACAGAACCACATGAAATAATTGGGTTGATGTCACAATTAAGCGCGGCGGTAGGATTCTCAAGTTTATGAAATTTTTCAATCGTCAACATCAAAGAAGTTAATACTCCAACAGCTCCAAATATAACTAGCATAAAGGGATACGAATAATCTAGCGACGGCCGTTTTATAGTTTTTATCTTCCTCATAACAACTTAATTATACCCCAAACCTAACCGCCCCCCCATTTTTCACGCACTATTTCACCCATCCTTCCACCCATCTGTTAGGGGACTGTCCCCTAACAGATTGACTTTTTACAAATTTGCAAGTTCTCGCTTGATACTATCGAGCATCTGCTTACTATCTTCGTAGTCTGAAACGAACGTTAAATATTCATCGCGGCCCGTAAACTGCCCTAATACCCTTGAAGTCTGCAGCCATTCTGGCTCAGTGGCATTACGAAAATATTTGATGCTAGAATATGGAAAATGCTTCCAACTCCTAGGGTTTAAATGTATATATCTAGAAACATGAACAAAATATGCGTCTCCAGTGATTAACGAAGCTTTAAAACGACTTTCAAATAAAGACCCCGTTCTGCGATACTTTTGATTGAAATATGCTGTGTAACTAGTCATTAGCGACTTCATAAACATAGACAACATCCCCCGCTCATTTTGATAGATCAACAGATGAAAATGATTGTCCATCAGACAATACGTTAATAGTTCGATTTTTTGTCTATAGTGCGGATACACGGTGCCGGTTTTACTTATAGCCTGATTTTTTGAGAGATATCTAGAGAACAGATAAAGAAAATAGAACTTATCTTCGGAACTTATAAATATAGGCGCTTTGTTCGCGCCACGTGCATATACATGATAATAACTATCAGCGACATCATGTCTGGCAGTATTTCTAGAAGGCATTAAACCATTAATATCAAACCTAATTAAAATTTGCAATTTTCTAATCTGTTAGGGGACAGTCCCTAAAAAAATTGATATGAACAAAACGCAACCATACTATTAGAAATTTCCATCTCTGCGCAACATTTAGATAGAATAACTCGTGGTTATACATCTAAATACATAAAGCGATTACAAACACCATAGGTGACGATTGGTAAAGAAACTATAACTTAGTTACTTGAAGATCTGGCACTCTATTGAAGTCTGAATCGAGCGTTACGAGTAAGCAGTCGTGCTCTAGAGTCAGGGCCGCGATCCATATATCATTTGTATTGATAGGCGTGCCAGCAAGTTTGAGCCTCTGAAATACTGCCGCGAATAATCTTGTTGTATTGTCAGTAATCGTAACAGTACTGACATTTGAACTATCTAAAAATTTTTGAAGCAACTCTTCATTCTCTTTACTCTTAGTTCCTAAAGAGAATCCAGCTCGTAATTCTCCTACGACAATTAAAGGTACTAGTATTTCATTGTCGGAACAAAAGAATTCTTTGAGACGTTTGTCCCCGCGATTAAAACCTGAGTATGCACTAGTATCTAAGACAAACTTCATGTCATTCATTGCCACAACTTTTCATCTATTCCTGATAAATCTTTTATCGCCTCGTCAAATGACTCATCTAATGTATCTACTCCATACAGCCAGTCAAAGTTATCATCAACGGTTGGTTTTGTAGTCCCTAGAGTCTGTAAAGCCAATAAGTCAACAACGGTCTGATTAAAAGATTTACCGCTCTGCTTGGATCGCTTCCTGATAACCCTGTCAAGAACAGGAGGAATATTTCTGATAGTGTATTGAATCTTAGTCATGTATACATTGTATGTTATGTATACTCATATGTAAACCTGGACACTTGTATATTTTATGACTCGACTATTTTTGAGCTAAAACTGGCAATGCCGCCGACTGATAGAGGTGGTGGGGGCTACACTGACAACTTCGTTTTTTGGAAGCTACTAAGGAACTAACAATTTGAGTGTTACTATAAATGTCGTGGCTGCTGAAACAAACAAACTAATCAATCCGCCGAAGACTAAAGGCCTAAATATAAAAAAGATAATCCTGCTAGGGTTA
The DNA here is from genome assembly GCA_030854905.1 of bacterium. Taxonomy (GTDB): domain Bacteria; phylum Patescibacteriota; class Saccharimonadia; order Saccharimonadales; family SZUA-47; genus JALYRK01. Next base: position 6,856 of record JALYSF010000024.1, on the reverse strand, counting down.
GTGGTTATCATAGTTGTCGCTACTGTACCGTTGCCTTTTAAGCCAAGTATTTGGTCGTATATCCACCGTAAAAAGTTGGATCATAATTTATCGACCTTCACGGCACCTGTATTCCTACCTGCAAAAGATGAAAATAGACATGTTACCTTTGAGACGTTTTTAGGGTGGAAAAATTCTTATCTTATTCGGGGCTACGAGAATGAGTCCAGTCACACAGGAGGCATATTTTATTATCAGTTAGCTAAAACTGGCTCTTTTGTAGCTACGACCGAAGGACCATCTGATGACGATATGAGAATTTACAAAGATACACTGTTGAAAGACTGCCCTAAACACCCCACAGACATCTACTTATGCGAGACAGGTGACCCGAAACGATATATTGCTAAGTTGGATGTAGGTGATTTTATACTAGCAACAGAGGTAACAAATAAAGTGTTTAACGGAGCCAAACTAGAATATCCAAAATATACGACTCCTCACGATTATTTGCCACCAAAGATTGAAGATATACAGAATGTAGCAACAACATTCATACAAGCTAAGCCAATACCTCTAGCAGAGGCCAGAAAATGCTTTAGCCCAGAATTTTAGTTCTTAACAATACTAAGATTGGCGATATGTACCGCTACCATCTTGTTTACTAATCATTTATTCGTTTTGTCTAAATCATTGGTTTCAGCACGTTTATGCTAATTTGTCAATTATTTGTACCTCTGTTAGAATAGGCATTATGAGTAAATTAGAAATTGGTATTGTAGGGCTTCCGAATGTTGGCAAGTCTACCCTGTTTAATGCGCTGACTGATGCCAACGCTCTGGCGGCAAATTACCCTTTTGCGACTATCGAGCCGAATACCGGCATTGTTCCTGTGCCCGACAACCGGCTCACTAAATTGTCCAAAATGTACAACAGTAAAAAAATAGTTCCCGCTACAGTCACGTTCGTCGACATAGCCGGATTAGTTGAGGGTGCCAGCAAAGGCGAAGGCTTAGGCAACCAGTTCTTAGCCAACATTCGCTCCTGTAACGCCATCGCACATGTAGTGCGAGCTTTCGAAGATACTACTGTGCTAACTGACGATGCCACAGGGACACATGAACCCCTCAGAGACATCGAAATAATTAACACAGAACTTGTCTTGGCCGACCTTCAAACCGTCGAAAAACGATTGCCACGACTAGACAAAGAAGCACGTGCCAATCCTAAATTAAAACCACTCCACGACACACTGTTAAAAATAAAAGATACGCTAAACGACAACAAGCCTGTAAACACCGTGTTTAAACCCGAGGAACTCGAAGGCCTCGAGGACTTACAACTCCTGACCATGAAACCGGTCATATACGTTTTCAACGTCGACGAACAAACTCTGCAAGGTCAGGCCTTGCAAAAAACTTTGCTCGATTTAGTTACGCCGCAACGGGCGATATTTATCTGCGCCAAGCTCGAAAGCGAGCTGCGCGCCTTAGACAATACCGATCGAGCTGAACTACTCGAAAGCTATGGCCAAGCCGAATCCGGCTTAGTGCAATTAATTCATGCAGCATACGACACGCTTGGACTGCAAAGCTACTTAACCGCTGGCGAGCAAGAAGTTCGCGCCTGGACTATAAAAAAAGGCTTTACTGCCCCGCAGGCCGCCGGAGTTATACATGGCGATTTCGAACGCGGATTCATCGCCGCCCAAGTTGTTGATTATAACGATTTAATGTCGGCGGGCTCAGAACAGGTGGCAAAAGCCGCTGGCAAAGTCGCAACCGAAGGCAAAACCTACATTATGCAACCCGATGACGTCGTAGAATTCCGATTCAATGTTTAACCAGCTTGTTCGGCGCTATATGCAATCTCTGAAGGATCAAATATATTTCCATCAGTCCAGTGATGATGTAGCTGATCGTCATCACGTACTATAAGTACGAATTTAGTACCCCTAAGACCATAAAAACTCACGATCGAATGACCCACCGAATCTTTTACTGAAAGTAGAACTAATTGTTTCTTAGTACGCTTTTGGATTTGCGCGGCAAGCCTTTCGAATTCACGTTGGCCTCTTGTCGTACCATCATGCAGCATGATTATTGCCGAGCCCGGTTCGTCTTTAATTTTAGTAAAATCTAGAGCCATACTCCTCCTTAGTTTGGTAATTTTCCTTCTATAACTTTTGCCAAGCCTGCAACGTTTGCCGAGCCGGTATTTTCTGTCAGCGCAACTACTATCAGCTGCTTGCCGCCGCCGAAATCGATTATCGCTGCGTCGTGCCATTCAACCTGTTCGTTCCAGCCAACTTTGTTATAAACAGTGGCGTTTTCGCTAAAACCGCTTGGCAAGCCTCGTCTATACAAGGCTTCTTGGGTCTTCATAGAATCCAGATATTTTGCTTTAGATTCTGCTGATAATCCCTCTCCTAAAGCTATTCTTTTGAGTATTTGGGCGACGTCAGCGGCGTTAGTCCGCAGGGCAACAAGATTGGTATCTACTGCTCCGTATTCTCTGGCCTTCTCGGTCAGATACTCAGTCCCAATTTCGGCCCAGAGTTTTTCTGCGCATGGGCTATGGCTGCTCCTGATTGCTTCGTCTAAACATTTCCCCCGCGTCCATCCACTTAGGTAATTTTCATCAGGCCTAAAACTACCGTCATCCACTTTTCGGTAGCCTTCGTAGACAACCCACAGTTTATATAAGCTGGCTGCGAAATGATCAGTATCGCTTTTAAATTGCCCTAGCACCGTACCAGTTTCAGGCTGCAGGACCATGACAGAGTAATACCCTTTTGTTGAAGATACATAATCCTCGACCACAGTTTGAAGCGAGTTTTCTGCCGGCTTCCAACTCGGCTCCGGTAATTCAGATTGATCGTTTTGACTAACTGACTGATTACTTGTGCTCAAATCAGAAACAGGCGCATTAGTCTTTCTATCTAAAAGCAACCACCAAGCTACGAATGCAATAGCTATAAATACGACTACTACCAAGAACCTATTTTTGGAACTGTCTTTTTTATTAACGGCATATCTCATATGGCTTATTTTAGCACCCTTAATGAATAAAATCGTTCAACGTTACCCTTGCTTCCGGCCAAACCTGAGTCCTGTTTATTAATTATTAAAAATCTGGTTTTAAGCCAAGTTTCGAAGTCCTGTAAAATCTTTCGCCGCACTGTACTGTTCTTAATAACACCCTTGTTTGTTTGGTCACGACCCGCTTCGAACTGCGGTTTGCACATTGCTACTATTTTGGTAGATTTGTGTGAAATGTCTGCAGCATGCGGCAATATTTCCTTAAGGCTAATAAAACTTACGTCCGCCAAAATAATGTCGGGTTTGCTGTTGGGGGTGAAGTTACGGAAATCTGTTTTTTCATGTAATTCTATTTTTATATTTCCGTGCAAAAGCGGATGAAGTTGCCCGCTGCCGACATCTACAGCGTAAACTTTGGATGCTCCTTGTTCTAGTGCGTACTGAGTAAACCCGCCAGTACTACTACCAATATCAAGTACGGTTTTGTCTTTAAAATCTAGCTCTAAGTTTTCGCTAACAGACTTGAGCTTTAGGGCTGCTCGTGAGACGTACTGCCGGCTCTGAAGTATACTAATCTTGTCATTAACAGAGGTGGGGGATGAAGATTTTTGAACAACAATATTGTTCAATTTTACCTGCCCCCGTTTCACAAGATCCTCTGCCTGGCTTCGACTTATAGCCAAACCTCTATTCACAATTTCTATATCCAAGCGGGTTTTGATCATGTTATTTCTGGCGTTCTCGGTACGATCCATCTTCTGTACTAACGCTCACAACGTCGCCCGACTTTATAAAGGCCGGCACCCGGGTTTCTATACCTGTTTCGAGTGTTGCAGGCTTGGTAAGTGCGCTTGATGTATCACCACGTACTACATCTTCTGCGTAAGTTACTTTGAGCCAGACGTTTTTTGGCAGTTCTATGCTTACTGGATTACTATCTAATAGCATCAGTTTTACGCTGTCGCCTTCTTTCATATATCCTGCAAGATCACGAATTGAATCGCTTGAAAGTTCAAACTGCGCGTATGTGTCACCGTCCATAAAATAATATTTGGAACCGTCGTTATACAGGTACTGCACACTTTTGTAGCCTAAGTCGGCACGATCTAACTGTTCATTACCTTTGAAGGTCTTTTCGAGCACACGTCCGTCGATAAGTGATTTTATACGTACGTTAACAATCGAACCGCCCCTGCCTACAACTTTTTGTGAGTACTCCATGACTTGATATGGAGCAGCTTCAAACATGAATACCGCCCCCTTTTTTAATTCAGTTATGCTTAATCCTGCCAATTTATTTTCCGCCTTCGGCTTCAAAAGACAAACCTACGGTACTCTTACCCCTAAAAATCTTACGATTTTGTGGGGACCCCATTTTTCTTTTGGACGTTCCGGGTCGAACTAAATTCGACTCGGACTTAACTTTTCCCTTTTCCATAGTTTTATTCTCCCATAAATTCTGTGTCGGTTGCATTGCTCAATAGATCTTGAAGATCGTGCGTATAATGTGCAAGATGCTGGTATTGCCAATCATTTAATAGTGAATGTTGATGAAGCTCTAATAAATCTGCTGCTGCCTCGTCCAGCTCCTTTTCGGCTGCCTTGATAGACAAGAACTGATCTGTGGCATTGAAAGCAGCCGTCATATCATTAACCATATGCTTAGCATTCCCTAAGTGGTTGTGAAGCGACGCTATTACTTTATCTGGGAAATCAGTATCCTTCATGCCTTCTGCGCTAATCGAAACGATGTTGTTAACCCGATTAATCAAAAAATCTATGCTTTCAATAATTGCATCATGATCCATAGTTATATTCTACAGGAGGGGCTCGCCCCTCCAAACTTTCTAAAATATTCCGCCCGTCGTCGGAGGAGCTTCGTTCTCCCTCCTCTTACGTAATACTTACTACTCAAATCACTACTTGAGCGCCAGCGAACCGATGCTCCAGCATCGGCTTTAGCGAGGAGGAAAGCGCTGTTCGGATTTAGTCCGAACAAGCTTGGAGGAGCAGCGCTCCTCCTTAATTACTACTCACAAATGGAAGCAACGCAAGATGGCGTGCTCGCTTGATAGCCGCACTCAAATGACGCTGTTGACTCTCTGTTAATCCAGTCTTTTTGCGTGTCTCTATTGCGCCGTACTGGTTAACATAACGCTGCAAGGTCTTAAAATCCTTGTAATCAAAAAACGCTACATCTGTTCTGTGTTTAAAAATCTTTGCCATTATTTCTTTAATGGAGACAAACCTACGGTTTTTCTCATCTAGCGGTGTCGCGGAATAAATCCGCCGACTCCGGCTACTCTTTTCCCTTTAACAGGACCGTAAGCCGCTCATCCTTTCTTAGATTAATACTTATCCTTAGTTAATTGTAAATTTACTCTAAAACCTCACTAGTTTTAACGGATTTTGGCTAGTACAGTCTGGGATGAGAGCCGAGCACAATTTTTGAGATGTAGTTAACCTACTTCTCAAAAATTTGACGCAGGTTCTAGCCCAGAATGTGCAGCCATAAATTCGTTAAAATGGGATATCGTCCAAATTAATAGGCTCATCGCCGATATCCTCGATATCAACTTCTTTTTTCTTAGCGGCTGGTTTAGCTGATTGCGGTTCTGATTTATCGCCAGAATAACCACTGCCACCGCTATTATCGCCGGAAGCGCCTTGAGGGCCACCTAAGAATGTTACGTCCTGGGCAACTACCTCTACTTTGCTCCGCTTCTGGCCTTCTTGTTCCCAGCTACGGCTTTGCAAGCGCCCGTTTACCAAACAAGGCCTGCCTTTGCTTAAATACTGGCTAACACGTTCGCCAAGTGGACCCCACGCAACAATATCGATGAAATCTGTCGCCTCTTGCCATTCGCCGTCACTGCCTTTGTAGCTGCGGTTTAGCGCTAAACTAAAGCTGCAGACACTCTGACCGTTTGGCGTGCTCCTAAGTTCTGGATCGCGAGTTAAATTGCCCATGAGAATGACTTGGTTGAATGACCTTGCCATAGTAACCTCCTTGCAGGAACTAAGTCCTGGTTATTTAATGTACTTCTACCGTACGCCTATTGCTGATACTTAGTCAATAGTACGCTTTGCTCTTTTCCCTACTCTTCGTCGTCGCTGTCGTCGTCATCGTTTGACGTACGGGCGGCGGCTTTTTCTGCTTTTTCTTTTCGAAGCGCTTCGGCTTTGGCGATAGCTTTCAAGTCAGGCTTGGTAATCAGAAAACGAATCACTTCGTCAGTGATGTTCAACTGATTATTGACTTTGGTTACACCTTCGGCTGGCATTTCTAACGTATGAAATACGTATAGTCCGTGCTCTTGCTTACCGATTTTGTAAGCTAGCTTGCGCTTGCCCCAATTATCTTCTGATTTAATTTCACCACCAGCATCTTTGATAATTTGGGCGACTTTACTGCTAGCCTTGTCCAAATCAATCTCAAGATCAGGGTGATAAACAACCGCTAACTCGTATTGAGCCATAAATTTCCTTTCTTCCTAAAACTAGCCGGATAGACCGAACTAATTCTTTGGTGCTGCTTATATTCACTAGGGGATATAAGCAAAATTAGTTATTAACAGATGTACTATACCTTAGAATCAGCCTTAATACAAGCGGACTAAAGTACGGCTCAATGCTGGACCAGCCAACCTTCTCAATAAGCTAGACTTGGTTTCATTCTCATTACTTTTGATCCGCAAAAGTAATCAAAACTCCTGGGCAAAGCTTGTTCTGGAACTATCTCATTGCCAAGTAATACAACGTCTCGGCGGACTCCCTTTGGTCGGCCTTTCGGTCTGTCTAATTTTTATTTAAATACCTCAAGACTTTAGCGCCTC
>JALYSF010000001.1:25438-48658 GCA_030854905.1 bacterium | reverse complement strand
AGGCGTTGTTGCAAACCATGATTAAGCCAATTCGGGTTCAAGAGGCTAAGCACTTAGGCTATTACAGAGCGGCAGCCAAAGAGCTTAAATCACACCTTGAACCATGGCAACTGTGGTTATCTAGAAGGCTTAGCCTTGCAACCTATGCACCAGTTGGGGCAGAAAATGAATCCGATAAACCGGATTTCGGAGTAGTAGCTCTAGCCTTAGCAGGAGATAAAATAGATGAATTTTCTAATCCTATTCAGGCTATAGCGCAGGATCTTTTAACTAATGATGAATCGAAAATTCTGCCAAACTTTGTACTAAAAGCTATTAGATCGTGCTTTGATGTTCGACCAGAACTTAACCGACACAACTTAAGTAGAGCAGCCTAAAAACACCCGTACCTTTAAAAGGGGTTTATCCGCGTTTAGTAGGTCGGTTACCACCGCCCATTTCTTTATTGCTTGAGTGATAATTATTAGATTTGAGTTGATTTTGAGCCTCTGCGTTAAAGGCCTTTTCTTGCTCTTTTAGATAATTTCGCAAACTTTGTGTGTGGCTTCCTTTTGTCATAATCGACTCCTTATTTACTGAACCCAGTATAGGTCTCTAATACATATTGCGCAGTTAATATTGTTACTAGAATTGATCATTCACCGATTGACAAAACAGACCCAAAGAGTTACTATTATCAAGCTCTTTAAAAGATTATTATTGTACGTAGTCACTGTAAAAAAGTTAAACTTATTAAGAAAAGCGAACAATCTATCTTAGTCTGGTAGCTATTAAAATTCGAGAGAGGATTCTCGAATTTTAGGAAATGATGGCTTGATTGAATCATAAGTAATGCTAGCAAATTTATTTTACTGGCATTATGATGAAACAATCATCACACATCATTTCCGCGGGGTGGAGCAGTGGCAGCTCGCATGGCTCATAACCATGAGGTCGCAGGTTCAAGTCCTGCCCCCGCTACCAGGATGCAAATTTAAGTCCCCTCTTCGGAGGGGATTTTAATTTGCATATCGCCTGACGGCGAGGCAGGACTTGAACCTCAGCGCCATACAATCAGAAAAGTATGCGCAGCCTATAAGTGTCTTACGATATGTATAAGTTAATCTAGCGTGAACTCGAAAACCCACTGGGTTTTCTCGGGTTCAAGTCATTCCGCTAGCCGGCGGACCCGCTACCAAGAATAAACATTATTACCTCATACATTTATATGTATTTTATATTGCTGTATAAATCACAAACGAGTATGCTTGAGATAATTAATCAAAGGATTCTAATGAAAAACAATCAAAAAGGTTTCAGCATTATAGAAGTCTTAATTGTATTGCTCGTACTAGCACTTATAGGAACGGCTGGATGGTTTGCCTATAATAACCAAGAATCAAAAAAACTTGCTAATGTGGCAAATCATAATGAAGACTCAAACGCTATGAAAAAGTACCGCCATGAAATAAGAGAAGGATATTGCTTTACGAAAATTCTGAATTCTTCATTCAGTATCCAGAAACATGGCAACAATATGAGTTAGCAGACCAGATGGGAAGAGTCTTTTTTAAGTCACCTGATTTTAAAGCACCAACAACCGAGGGCCTTGGCCCAACTTCAGAAGGAGGGTATATGTTAGAGGTGTTTGGTCTGGAGACTTTACCTGAAGATAACTTCGAGAACATAGTCAAAAGTTCAAAAGAGGCAATGGGTTCAATTGGCGGTTCTTACGAAGTCATAAAAATTGACGGGAATGACGCAATCCTAACCACCTTGAAAACTCATGGTACTTACATTGACGGAGTAACATTCAAAAATGATAAGCAGTACTTCTTTAGGCTCAATGCAGTTGATGAAACTAAACCTGAAGTTAAGGAGCTGATTAATGCAATACTTGAGACAGTGCAGTTCAAATAGGTTCGAGTCTTAGCTACTGGACCAAACAATACAATAATGAGCCAATGTTCGATTCCAGCAGAGTAATTCAATAGAAATTAAGTTCCAATTCGATTGCACGTACTCTACCATTTCTATGTTACATCGAAATTATTTTAAGAAGTAAATAGCCATTTAGCAGTGGCTACTTTTATTGTTTACAAATCTTAGTCAAAGGTATATACTTTTGGTATGAGTAAATATGCAGTAATCAATTTAAAGACTGACCCAGAGCTTAAGAAACGGGCTGCCAAGGCGGCAGACAAGCTGGGTATTAGTGTGAGTGCGGTTCTTAATAACGAGCTACGGCGTTTTGCGACTGAGCAAAGCGTCACGTTTGACGTACCAGAAGTTCCAAATGCAAAGACTGCTAAGGAGCTAGCTGCTTCACGTAAGCAAATTGAGGCCGGTGATTATCATAAGTTTAAGGATAATGACGAGGCACTCGATTTTCTAGCAAACAAACTCAATCTGAAATGAAATTAACGTATTCCAAGGAATTCGTTAGACAAGCAGAGAAGTTGCCAGCTAAATTACAATTACAGCTCTATGAACGGATTAGTCTGTTTAGGGATAACCCCCTCCATCCAAAGTTGCGCAACCATTCACTAAAAGGTAAGTATTCGGCGTATAGAAGTGTCAATATAACGGGAGACTATCGAGCACTTTATCTACAAAGAGAGAATGAAGCTATTTTTGATAAAATCGGCACTCATTCTCAGCTGTACGGCTAGGTTCGAGTACTGGATGCTGGACCAAGTAATATGATTTTAGGTCAAAGCTCGGTTCCAACGAAGTAATTCGGCTGAAATTAGGTTCCAATTCGATTGTACGTACTCTACCAAATCAAACTTACAGATACAAAATGGTTCCAGAATCTTAACGATTCGGAACTGTTTTTATTTCACCACTGTTTTGAAGTTCCAGTCTCATTTGGTCGATGTTATGATGAGCATATGAAAATAGCCATAGATGAGTTACGAGATAAGATACTTACAACTTTAAAAGCACGATATAGTGATGCAGAGTCAGCTCAGATAGCCGATATTCTTCTTTATGCTGAGTCATCAGGCATAAAACCCATGGGCATTGTTAAAATGGTTGGGACTGAGCCTATTCAAGACATGGTTGCCGAGCATGAACCAAAGATCGAAAGAGAGACAAAACTATCGCAGCTAATTAACGCCGGTGGCAATGCTGCCCCTGTAGTATGTCATCAAGCAGTGGAGACGGCCATTAAGAAAGCCAAAGAACATGGAATGGCTATCGTAGGAGTGAACAATACTCATTCAAGTAATCTAACCCAAGCCTACTACGTTGAGAAAATTGCCAAAAATGACCTAATTGGTATCAGTATGGCGAGCGCACCAGCGTCATCAACAGGGTTTGATAGCATCGACCCAATATTTGGCACTAACCCGATTGGCTTTTCGTTTCCAACTAATGATAAGCCACTTGTTTTTGATATGACTACAGCTGCTATGGCATGGAGTGGGCTTGTTCTGGCGAGCGCTCATGGAGAAAAAATCCCTGAAAACATTGCAATCGACTCAAGGGGGAACCCAACGCTTGACCCGAACGAGGCAATGGAGGGCGCAACGCTGCCGTTTGACCATGGGTACAAAGGTTCTGGGCTGGGCTTAATTGTCGAGACACTAGCTGGACCCCTTGTGAATGCTGCATATGTGGACACTAGTTTAGATAGTCCCTACGGGAGTTTATTCATTGCCATTGATCCAAATATACTTGTTGATATTGAAGAATTTAAGAAGCATGCCTCAGATTTATTAAGCAAAGTTAAAGCCACGCGCAAGAAACCGGGTGCTAGTGAGATTCGTTTGCCAGGTGAAAGGGCCCAGGGGGCCAGAGAGCAAGCGCTAGCTAGCGGGGAAATTGATGTTGATGAGGCGATTTTAAAGCAGTTGGGCTACATATAGGTTCGAGTTCTATATCTTCCGTCCAGATAATACTTTTCCGTACCCCTAAAGCTGCTGCCATCTGTAGATCTCACAGGCAAGTAGGTTCCAATTCGATTGCACGTACTCTACCAAAATAAGTGCCCGATCTTTGGATCGGGTTTTTATTTTGGTACTGAGACGAGATTCAGGTTCTGCGGCAGCACAAGCCTGTGGCTTGGGCGTAGTCGCAGGTTCGGTCATTAGTCTCATGACCGAGATACTTCTCGGCGCATAGATTAATGTGCGTTTGCCCTGCCCCCGCTACCAGGCATAAGCATTATAATCTTAGGATTTGGGATTATTTTTTGATAACTGATAAAATGTAGGCATGAATATTACTAGGATGTGGCTTAGGAGATTAATGTTTACAATAGCCATACTACTTTGTAGTTTATTTCTTATACTTATATTGGTTGGGCAGTCCGTTGATAAAAGTAAAGGCGGACACCTTACCGAGCAAACCGTACCTCGTTATATTTGGTTAAGCGTAACCGTGATAATAATTTTGATAACATCTTGGGCTTATCTAGAAAAACGTAGCATAAAAAAGGCAAAGTAGATACGCTATTAGGTGCTGTACCAAGCAACAGGAGCTGGCTTCAATGCTCGGTTCCATCGAAGTAACTCAGTAGAAATAAGGTTCCAATTCGATTGCACGTACTCTACCAAGAAAAGAGACTTACCGTAAGGTAGGTCTTTTTTCTTGGTCACGAGCTAAGATTTTAACCTAGGACCCATACGAGCTTCAGCTCGGATGTAGGTCCTAGGGTTCGGTCATCAAGCTAGCGCCCGGCCAAGCTACCTCTTAGCTTCGAGCACGAGTGCAGACGTGCGCTGTCCTAGCCCCGCTACCCAGACTATTCAACCCCCTTCACCCTCACATGGGTTTTGTTTTTCCAACAAACTTTAGAGGGTAATGAGTTCCAGTGTTATATTGTTATTTTTGTAAAAGTATACTAACCTCTTACTGTGAATGAACGCATAGATGTTATAAAAGACGCAGCTCTAAAGGCCGGCGAAGAGGTACTTAAGTATGACTCGAATATAGTTACCACGGAAATTAAGTCAACTGCGGGTGATTTAGTAACTGCCGCTGACTTAGGTAGCGAACGAGTTATTACCGCAATTATTAAAGCGAACTTCCCTGACGATATAATTATCTCTGAGGAAACGAGTGAGGGACAAGAACTACTGGATGAATCCCACCTACCTAGTCTTAGGGCTTGGGTACTTGACCCGATTGACGGCACAAACAACTTTAAAAAAGGTATGGCCTATTCGGGAATATCCATCGGTTATATAGATAAAGGGGTAATCGTACTCGGTGCCGTCTACGACCCATACAAGCGAGAGCTTTACCTAGCAGCTAAAGGCCAAGGTGCTACTAGAAATGGAGAGCCGATACATGTGGCCGAAAAGAGTACTTTTGATGCAGGAACACGAGTATGCACGTCGAATTCTTACGAGGGTGGCACGCAAGCTAACCTTGCTCGCTACGAAAAACTGGGCCATGTATGGGTTGACGTGCTAGGTAGCGCCGTCCTGATTATGACTGACGTAGCATCGGGTAGGCTAGATTTGTATCATCACAATGGCCTTAAACCCTGGGATAACGCTGCAGCTTTTCTCATTGCAGAAGAAGCCGGTGCTAAAATTACCAATCTTCTAGGTCGACCTACAAACTGGTTAACGAGCGAGGTTGTCGTTGGCAACCCTAGTTTAGTTGATGAGTTTATTGCTCGGACAAAAAATTAGGCTTGAGTCCTAGCCCCGCTACCAAAATAAGTCCCTCACCGAAAGGTGGGGGTTTTATTTTGGTACTGTAGCTAAGATTTGAAGCTAGCCTAAGGTCCTGGGTTTACGGGACTGTCCCCTAACAGATGGGAGAATTACAAATTTGAGTAGTGTTTAATAAAGTTTTGATAATGGCATATTTAAAGTACAGTCTTAGAATTTAAGCGGAGGCAGTAGCTAGCTTTTTATAGGCAATGATAGTTATCACAATTATCCAGACATGGAAGCCAATAGCGGGTAACGCTTCGCCTATTGGCGCAATACCTTTGGTAAAAATAAATAATCCCATACCGATAAAAAAGGTAACCAGCTCAAATCTGTATAACCCATCGTATATTTTGGAGTGGCTGTCATGTGTTTGCGAATGTGCAAATGAGCGTATTAGCGGAGGTAGAGATAAAGCTAGGGTAAAAGCTGCAATAGTATGGATAAGCTTGTATTCACTCTGCATACCATATGGCGAGATAGCAGTTATTATTTGCCCAGCTTGCCCAATCAATAAGTACATCAAGAATCTATTTTTGACAGCAAAATTCTTTCTGACATACAACCCAAAAATTGTGAATAATACCGCACTCACTATCAACCCCACACTAAATAGCGTGGCCGACATAGGATCAACACCAAGGTAGCTAATGGGCCTAGAATCAACTAGTTTAAGCCCGGTTCTAGACATTCCCAATATAATAGTTGTCCATAGAATAACTATCCCCATTATTCCGCTGTAGCTGGAAATTCTTAATAAATTATACTTTGTCATCAAGCTTATTATACTGAAGCTTGTTTTCGTTTGTGAGAATTCCACGTTAAGTGGCTGCCTTGGATAGTTTTCTTAATCCTTGATAACATTATCAATGACTTTATTAGCGCGTAATATTCGGCAAAAGTTAAAAGCAAACTAACTTAATCAAGTTGATATAAGTGCTAATAAGTAATAAAAACTATAGTCGAGCAATAATAAAAGTAGTACTATTTAACTATTACTTTAAAGGAGGCGTCATGTTTGGCCCAAGAATTCGCTAAATAATTATCATTATTGTAGATATAGTTAAGCATGACTAGTAATTATAGTTATGCTTTTTAATTTATATAATACTAACTATTCTTGCATTAGCGCGCCGCGGACACCCCAGTAGGCAGGTTTGATTTGGAACCGATCGTCAAACATTAGCGGGCGAGGGTCTTTAAGACCAATATGGTTGTACCATGTTTCACCGTCATAAATCCCAAGGAATGCAAAACTACTGCAAACCTTTGACTCAATGCATGCTCGCATCATCTCATAATAAATATTCTCTTGTATCCGGTCTTTATCGGCATTATTTGCTTTTACATCAGCCATGTTCACATCGAACTCTGTGACATATACGCCGACACCTAACGCCGCGAATCGTTTCATATTAGATATTACTTCATCCTTAGTTGGAGGATGCGTACCATCGATGTGCATCTGCATGCCAATACCATCAATAGGAACTCCGCGGGATAACGCCCCTTTTATATAGTCATACATTGCATTACTGGTATCGTTTATAGCTTCGTTGTTAAAATCATTTAATATCAATTTGCTGTTTGGGTCAGCTTGTCGCGCCCAGATAAACGCGTTATCGATGTAGCCTAGTCCGCCCGTGTTGTCAGCCCACCAATCGCGTAAATCATATAGGTGCTGGTCACGGGTAAAAGCTTCGTTAACAACGGTCCATTGCTTTATTCGTCCAGAATAACGCTTACCAACTGTTTCTATATGCTCCTGCATAATTTGAGATAACTCCTGCTGAGAGTAATTGCCGTTCTTTAGCCAATCTGGCAGCCATTTTTGCTCACCCCATAAGTAGTGGTGGGCTTCTATAGACATATTATTAGCTAACGCAAAATCTACCACTTCGTCCATTTGTTGCCAGTTATATTCACTGCGCGACGGGCGTAGGCCTCCATCAGTGAAATACCAATTGGGGGTGTTGTCGGCCAAAGCTAGCTCAAACTGACCGGTTAGGATATCTGTGTAATTTTTGTTATTAAGATGATTTCTAATTGCAAAGTTGCCTAAAATGATTCCTCGCTCAGACGCTAGTTGTTTTAATGTAGGTTCGGGCAGCACAGACGGGTTGGGCTTGTTCATAAAAGAGTAAATGGCGAAAGTAAGCACGCCAAAAATAGCCGCAGCGACAATATATCTTTTGGTGGAAGTCTTTCTAGTTTTTTGTTTTTTAGGCATAAGCTAATTATAATTGTCGAAAGGCTTATTACATAATCTAACTAAGATTATTGCTGAGAAACTAGGGGGAGAGCTAGGTTTTACGAGTCAAGCAAACAAAGGTACTACTTTCGAGTTTTGCCTACCGCTTAAATGATAAAGGTATTGTATTAAGTTGGCTATCTAAGGCTGTTGTTTAGCGGGCTCAGGAATATAAAAACTAGCTGCAATACTCATCGTCAGCACACTCAAAATAAAAGTAAGACTTAAAGCGGTCGGTATATGAACCCCAAACCACTGCATGCCAAACACTTCATCAGCACTAATAAGCATCTTTATACCGACACCAACCAGGATAATGCCAAGTCCACGATTTAGCAGCCAGAACTTCTCTTTCATTCCATGAAACACGAAATACAATGCGCGAAGCCCTAAAATTGCAGCGGCGTTGCTAGCAAAGATTATAAAAGGATCTCTGGCGACGGCTAAGATTGCCGGTACGGAGTCGATAGCAAATAATATATCTGTCAGTTCGATGGCGCAAAGAGCCAGAAACAGCACCGTGGCAACTCTTTTACCATTTTCTTTAACGAAAAATGCATGACCATGAACTTCGTGGGTTATCGGTATGACTTTTCTTATCCAATGGATCATTCGGCTATTCTTAGGGTTGAACTCATTACTCCCACCCTGGAATATTTTATAGCCGGTCCAAAGCAGTAATAGCCCAAGAAGCACCAATGCGAACTCAAAACGATCGAGTATAGCAACTCCAGCGAATATAAATATAGCCCTAAAAACCAACGCGCCGAATACGCCCCAAAATAATACCCGGTGTTGGTATTTTGCAGCAACCTTAAAGTAGGTCAATATTATAGACCAAACGAAAACATTATCTATAGACAACGATTTTTCAATGGCAAAGCCACTGAAATACTCGGCCGCTGCTTGACCACCATACAAAAGCCACATTACAAAACCTAGACCTATGCCTAAGGAAACCCAGATTAAGGTTTGAACTACCGACTCCTTCATTGATGGAGCGTGGTCTTTCCGATGTAACGCCAAATCAATCATTAATAAAGTCAAAAACCAGCTAATCAGCACTACCCAATGCCAGTTAGGGATATCTAAGCGTACCGTTTCGGCAGCTCCAGCTACGGCAAATATAGAGGAATTCATCCTTATTAGTTTATCGTAAGAAGGAATTTTAGCGAAACAGAAATACTAGGATACTATATTGACAAATAAGCATAACCATGTATAATACATAATGTTGCAAATAAAATAAAAATTAACAAAAAAGTATTTGCATCCGGCATCCGGAACCGTGTAATATAGTGATACAAAACACTAAATAAAAACATTAAATATTAACAACTGGCTGAACTTGTTCGTGCAAGATAACTAGTCAAAACAAAAAGGAGCAATCAAACTATGAGCTACGAAAAACAAGGCTCTTCAAACCTGATGGTACGTGCATTTGATACAATATTCAGGTCATAATAGACTTGAACTAAATTAACCTCACTTAAGCTGAAGTTGAAAAATAGTTAGTTTATCAGAAGTCCTCTAAGTCAGGACTTCTGTTTATTTATATGCGTTATCTAAAACTCTTTGCTGCTCGGACTCTACAAGTAGTCCAATCATACTTTCAAAGCCTACTCGCATACCAGATGTATAACTTTCAGCTAATGCAGCATCACTAATTGCTCCATGGATTATATTTTGCTCCGCCAAGAGTAAATTTTCGATTGGTAAAGCATCAAAGAAGTAGTCGCCCATGTAAGAAGCTGGCAAATCACTGCTAGTTAGGTCAGGAGCATATTCACAGGGCTGAACTGGGGCATTACCTGCCAGAACAGTCTGAAAACGTTGCTTTTCTCGGTCATTTTTCGGAGGCAATACACTGGCGAAGTTGTAAATAAATTCTTGAGGTCGATCTTCGCCTGACCTCAGGTATCCAATAAAAGCAAAAGTACCTAGGGCTAAGTTAAAGCCATGTTCCAAGCCGTGTGAGGACTCTATTATAATATTTGGGTCATCTTGGAAATCGTTGTTATCTATATAATAATTGACGACAAAATGCAGCATTCTCTCAAGTGAAGGGTTAACTTGTAGTGCCAAGTCAGCCAAAAACTCGGGTGATGGTAAATCGGTATCACCAGCCATTACCTGTGTGAGCATCATTGCTTCGAAATCATCAGGAATGGGTAGGCCGTCAAACGTGAATGGCTTTTGTTGCATTAGCTTTTTATAACATAGCGCGCAAGTTTATACACAAGCTATTTAAGAGAAACCCCTATAAAAAAAGTAGAGTTTCTCGGTGCTTTCATTATCTGGGCGGACTTATTATTGGTTACATCTATTAACGATACCGGTACATCTTGATTCGGAAGTTCGTTATTCTCCACAACAGACCCAGCGATTATTTCATCCAGCGGCACCGTCATACGGTAACGCAAAAAACTTACTTTACCGGCTCACCATATACTTTGTCGGGGCTTGACCATGGAACTTATAACGTGAGGGTTTGTAAGTACACTGCCTTAGATGTGTCTGGTGGCTGCACCGACTATTCTAACCAAGTTCAACTCGTAGTCCCGAAAACTAAGAAGGCGGGATAAGTAAGTTTTATTAAACTATTCCTTAGGGTATACTAGGCTTAAGCACATTAAATGTCGACCTTATCGGCTCTGGAGCAGGTATCTCTTTAAGACAAACATTCTCGCGAATAGTTTCAATTGCGGCGCTTTTGCTTGTATTATTAGGCGTCCCAATTACATTTGCTGATCAGCCATTTACGATTGAACGGGTTAGTACGGATTCGGCAGGCGGCCAAGTAACGAGTTATTGGGAAATGCCTCTGCTTTCAGGCAGCGGGCGGTATCTGGTATTTGATTCGTCAACAACCAATCTAGTAGCCGGTGATACCAATAGCGCTGAAGATGTTTTTAGAAAAGATTTGGCAACTGGCGCTATCGAGCTGGTTTCTACTAGTGCCAGTGGCGTGCAGGGTAACGCCAACTCATTTAAACCGAGCATTTCGGTCGATGGACGGTTTGTTGCCTTTCACTCAACTGCTTCCAATCTTGTTGCGGTCGATACTAACGGAGCCGACCAAGATATCTTTTTGAAAGACATGCAGACCGGGTTAGTTAAATTAGTATCATCAAACTCGAGCGGCGTACAAGCCAACGGTCCTTCGGATACGAGGTCCGGGGTTTCGGACGATGGCCGCTACGTAGTATTCGATTCGCTTGGAACTAATCTGATTGCCAGTGATACCAACGGGACATATGACGTATTTTTAAAAGATACTGTAACTGGTGTAACAAGTTTGGTTTCTGCAAGTGCCAGTGGCGTTCAAGATAACTCGGGTGCAATCGAACCGACCATTTCCGGCGATGGAATTTATGTTGCCTTTACTTCTTTTGCAGATAATTTAGTACCAGGCTATACCAACAATGGCGGCGAAATTTTTGTCAAAAACATTCAAACCGGAGCTATTCAAATGGCCTCAACAAGCTCTAGCGGTGGGCAACCCAACAATTACTCTTATTTCCCTAAACTTGCTGCCGGTGGCCAGTTTGTGGCTTTCCAATCTGAAGCCACAAACTTAGTGACTGGCGACACGAACGCAACGACGGATATATATATCAAAGATCTACAAACAGGAATAATAAGACTTGTTTCTGCCGATGCAGGCGGCACAATCGGTAATGGCAGTTCTCAAACTGTTAATATTGCTGTTTCTGCCGATGGCCAGTATGTCACATTTAATTCACTTGCAACCAATTTAGTTACGGGTGACACCAACGGCTTATTGGATACCTTTGTGAAAAATACTGTATCTGGCGAAATTGTTCGCCTATCGGTTGATGTAAATGGAATACAAGGAAATGGCAACAGTTTCTACACTTCTATATCCGCCGATGGTAAGTATGCTCTACTGAGTTCCGGAGCTACTACCCTTGTACCTGGTGATACGAATAGTATTTCTGATTTATTCCTAACCGCCAACCCCCTATGGGACGCACCGGTAGTGCCAGATCCTGATAGTGAAGACAGTTCGGCCCTAAACGGTGACGGTGACCAACTGGCCGACACCGGCATGAGCCAAACACTTATTTTATTGTTAGCCGTGACCATTATTACCGCAAGTGGTTTTATGCTTAGTCGAATCAGGTTAAAAAGTTGAAAAAACTTTAAACCATGCCGGATTTGGCTAGATCGGCAAAGCTTCTATAACGATACGTCCTTTTTCTGAGCCGCCAAGTACGCAACTGTAGATAGTTAATTTATGTTCTTCGGAGTTATCCTCAATCCATGTATCATCTGATTCGACGGTGTATTGCTTAGTTACTTTATAATCGTAAGACTTGCCGTTGAATTGTATAGTGATCTTATCTCCAGCCTGCAAAGCATTGATCTTATAAAATGGCGAACGGGCTTTAGTCTGCTGAGGTGTCCAGCCAAGTTCGAAGCGGTGGCCGGCAAGCACCATGTTGCCGCCCATTTCAGGGTTGGATCTATCAGCATAGCGGTTCCAGGATCCTTCTGTGAGGTCGGATTCTTTCGGACCGTATCGGAGCGAAAGCCCAATCTTTTCAATAATAAGCTTATTGCCAGTATCTTCGCTCGGACCTTGAGTTGCATCCGCGGTTGGTTGCAATGTGTTGGTAAGTCCTGCAAATGTCGAGATACGAGGGGTCAGACTCAGTAGCAGCAGATAGCTTCCACCCAGCATGAGCAATAGAGCAAAATGCATTTGTAGACGGCGAGCTTTGCGTACGCTCGGTGATGTAAAACGCTGGTTATATAAATATGTTCTGTTTTTTTTCAATTTGTATTTCACGCGCGAGGTAAAAGCCTCATGCGGTCTTTTCTTTTGTTTATTCGTTTTTAGGAACTCTTTATTTCTCGATGTAATACCATGGTAGCAAGTGCAGTGCAACAATACAAGCCGCTAAAGGCTATATACCTAAAATTTAACTACTTCTAAGTATTAAATATTAAAGAAAATAGCCTTAAATGAGGCTATGAATTCTATCTTGGTAGCAGGACCGAGATTTGAACTCGGGACCTCAGGCTTATGAGTCCTGCGCTCTAACCAACTGAGCTATCCTGCCATCGTCGAAGCGTGATGCTAACCTCGCCATAATGCCCACAAAACAAGTTTGCTGGGCATTATTGGCAACCTTAGCAAGTCTTCTCCTCTCAAAAAGCAATCGGAATTACTTTTTGTTTTTAATATAGTTAACGATATAAATGTTCTGTGCTCACAAAACAAGTTCGCTCGACACTTCTGGCGCCCCCGCCAAGTCGTCTCCTCTTTGAAAAAAATATGAATTTTTTTCACTCTGATGACACGCTAACAGATTGAATATAACAGAAAACAGCACACTTATCTAGCGGTGGGAGTCTGATTCGTCTTCAATCTCGTGGCCGATTATCTCTTCGATTAGGTCTTCGATGGTAACAATACCGATAATCTTACTATTTTTTTCGACGGCCATGAGATGCGTGTGAGCTCCTATAAATTTCCGGAACATTGTATCGAGGGCAGTTTGACTGCCGACAGTTGGCAGTGGTATTAATGGCAGATCCTCAATTACATAACTTCGAGCGTCAAAATCGATATCGACCAAACTCTTCATCAGCAATATCCCTTTGGCTTTCGTTCGTTCTTTATTGAAAATCGGTATGCGACTGTAGTTTTGATCTTTAATCTCGTCGATTGTAGCGGCATCAACTATAGATGTAGACTCTAGCCAATAAACTTTTTTAAGCGGAGTCATGATTAACTGCACTCGTTTTTCACTTAGCTCCAATGCACCTTTGATAATTTCGACCTCGTCTTCGTCTAATTCGGTCTTAGAATTAATGCCATCATGCTCGTCGATAATCTGGCCAAGTTCGTGGCGGGTATGTAGTCTGGCTCTATGTTTACCGAATACTCTGTCTAAAATAAGCTGCAAAGGTTTAGAGATCGGATAGGTGATAATTATCAAGAATCTAAGAAACGGAGCGAAAAACGCCGTAACGGTTAAGGCATTTTTGATAAATAACGCTTGCGGTAATATTTCTCCAAAAGTTACTAATAGCAGTGTACTGGTTATCCCGGCAATTATTCCGCCTAGCCGGCTTTCAAGTATAAGGGATGTTGATGCCGCCATGCCAACGTTACCAAGTAGAATTGCTGCCAGACTCAAATGGCTGTTTCGTCTTAAAGGTAAGACAAGTTTTGCCCTTACGTCGCCAGCCTTGGATTTACGCCTTAGATCGCTTAGATCTAGCGACATTAGTGAAAGGTTAAGGCCGGAGCAAATCGCTGATAGTGTTATAAAAAGCGTAGCCTGAATTATTAGGGTAAGAACATCCATCTGGAAGTCCAATTATAGCGTATATACCCCTGTTAAGCTAATTGTTCTATAGTCGCGTTATCAAATGCATCAGAGTGATCATACATTGTCTGACCGCTCATTGTGCGCCTAATTGCTCTACCCATAGCACCATGTCCAACTACTAATATCGTTTCATGCTCAAGATTATTCAGCCATTCAATAAATTCTTTGGCTCTTTCGTGCAGTTCTGCCATTGTCTCAATGCCCGGTATGTCATCGAGTAGATGAGGGTTTTTGCCATGACCAGGTAAGAATGGTGCTCCTTCGAGCTCTCCAAAATGCCGCTCTTTCAGTAGATCTTGCAAAATTATTTTATGACTAGGAAACCCAAGCTCTTTTGCAATAAGCAATGCTGTTTCATGAGCTCTTTTGAGGGGCGAAGCAATAATTATATCGAAGTTCAATCCTGATTCCTTTACCTTTTTACCGGCTTGTCGAGCTTGCAATCGACCTTTATCTGTAAGTATCGTATCGCTGCCCGCTCCCGAAAACAGACCAAGTACATTCATTTCAGACAAACCATGCCTCGCATAATATATCTTTTTCATTGATACTATTATGACATGAGCTTGCGTAACATTTCATTGACCGCTGGAAAATACATAATTGCCGTCTCGGGCGGCGTAGATTCCGTAGTTTTGCTGCATTTGATAGCCCGAAAGCCGAAAGCCGAAAGCCGAAAGCTTATTGTGGCCCACGTTGATCATGGCATCAGGCCTGAGTCGGTCGAAGATGCAAAATTCGTTGAACAACTCGCCAAAATGTATGGTTTAAAATTCGAAAGTAAAAGATTTGAACTGGGCAGTGGAGCAAGCGAGCAAAAGGCCAGGACGGCAAGATATAGTTATCTATTCGAACTATGTGAAAAGCACAAAGCTAAACTTGTGACAGCGCATCATCAAGGAGACTTGATTGAAACCTCAGTACTTAACATGATACGCGGAACAGGTCCGCACGGGCTGGCCAATATGCTATCTGGAGATTTTATCATCAGACCTCTACTGAAAATACCTAAAACCGAGATAATCAAGTACGCGAAAGAGAACAACCTAGAATGGCGCGAAGATTCGACAAACCTGGATCAAGCCTACTTGCGAAATTATATTCGACAAAATCTAATCACAAAACTTGAACCAAAAATGTCGTTGCTGCAGTCTAACATTGATATTACAGCTCAAAAAACAGCCGAATTCGATAAGCTTATGAATGAGCTATTGCAAAACCACAAGGAGAATAATAAATTCCGTCGAAGCGGATTACTCGAGCTGGACTATAAACTTCTTACCTATGCTGTCCGTCAAATACTCATAGAATCCGAAGTTAAAGATATTTCCCGCGAGATGATCGAGCGCGTTAGCATGGGCATTAAAACTCTCCCGTCAGGCAAAAAGTTGGACATTGATAAATACCACAAGCTACAGTCTTACAAAGATTTTATAGAAATTACTAGCAAAGAATAACCCTCAATCTGTATAATCTAGAGGATATGGAGAAAAACAAGAAACCTACGATGCGTAAGCCCGAGGCTAACCGCCGGATTAAGACAATAATATTTTTTGCGTTGATAGCAGTGGTAGGATGGGCAACTTTAGCCAGTTATAACGCCGATAAAACAAAGCTACCGGTCGTCGGCTTAAACGAAGTAATTACTAAAGCAAATAATGGTGAAATCGAAAAGATTGAAGTCGACAAAGGCAAGTTATTTGTTTATAACAAAGCCGACGACAAAGAGCCGGCAAGCGAATCAAATATGTTCGCCGGCAGTAGCTTGTACGAACAAGGACTTACAAACCGTGACGTTCAAGTAAATGTTAAGCCAGCTGATGCAGGCGGTGGGGTTTGGCTGGATCTAGCGGCAAGTTTAATCCCGGCGCTTCTGTTAGTAGGATTTTTGATTTGGATGATGCGTAGTGCTCAAGGACAAGGCAATCAGGCAATGAGCTTTGGCAAATCAAGTGCACGGCTTTACGGCGGTGAAAAGCAAAAAGTAGTGTTCAAAGATATAGCCGGCAGCGATGAAGCCAAACAAGATCTTGAAGAAGTTGTAGAGTTTCTTAAGTTTCCCAAAAAGTTCGAAGGTCTTGGTGCGAGGATTCCTAAAGGAGTATTACTTGTCGGCCCTCCAGGTACCGGTAAAACTATGTTAGCACGCGCCGTTGCTGGCGAAGCAGCAGTGCCATTCTTTAGTATTTCAGGATCCGAATTTGTAGAAATGTTTGTTGGTGTAGGCGCGTCCCGAGTACGAGATCTTTTTGCTAAAGCAAAGAAAAACTCTCCTTGCATTATATTTGTAGACGAAATTGACGCAGTTGGTCGTCGTCGTGGTTCGGGCATGGGTGGAGGACACGATGAACGCGAACAAACACTAAACCAGATTCTGGTCGAGATGGATGGGTTCGAACAAGGCGAAAATGTCATCGTCTTAGCCGCCACAAACAGGGCAGACGTATTAGATCCAGCATTACTACGTCCAGGCCGTTTTGATCGACGAGTAAATATAGGATTGCCCGACCGAAAAGACCGTGAAGCGATTCTTAAGACCCATTTTGCTAAAAAACCAATCGAGAAATCAGTTGACCTTAATTCATTGGCTGGCAAGTCAGCCGGTAGCTCTGGTGCTGATTTGGCGAATATTGCCAACGAGGCAGCTATTTTTGCAGCCCGACATGATCGAAAAACAATCACTCAGGAGGACGTTACTCAGGCGTTCGAAAAAGTAGCAATTGGTCCCGAACGAAAGAGTAAAGTCATGAGCGAAAAAGAGAAAGAGTTGACCGCTTATCATGAAGCTGGTCATGCAATTGTCGGCCATATCTTACCCGATAGCGATCTCGTTCACAAAGTCACAATAATTCCGCGCGGCGGCACTGGTGGCGTCACTTGGTTTATACCTCCTGAGGATAAAAGCTACCACTCAATAGTTGAATACAAGGATGTACTAGCACGAATGTTGGGCGGTCGTATCGCCGAGGAGGTAGTGTACGGTAGTGACCACGTTACGACTGGGGCCGGTTCGGATCTGCAAAAAGCTGCAGAACTAGCACGTGATATGGTCATATCACAAGGAATGGGCAGCAAACTTCGTAACCAAGTATTCCATGTTGATGATGCTATGATGTTCGATAAGATGATGCATGAAAGACAGTACTCTGACGATACTGCTAAGATTATCGATGACGAAGTCGAGAGCTTAATTGCAGAGGCAGCTGATCGTGCTCGCATAGTTATTAAGGGTAACCTAACTAAACTGCGTGAACTAAAAGATGCACTTCTTAAACATGAGACGCTCGAAGCAGACTCGGTCATAAAAATCCTTGATGGCAGCAAACTACCAACTTCCGCGAAGCTGTATTAGCAACGCTATTTAAATTACTTCTGAGCGAAGCGAAAGCTGTGCTTAGCGCAGCCTTTAGCGTGGGGGAAGCAGAAGTTCGGATTTAGTCCGAACGATGCTGGGGGAGTTGGCTCCACCTGAAGATTTCGCGTATACTTGTTACAGATGAAAAAACTCCTTAGCAAGGCAAATAATCGCTTATCTTTTGGTAATGCAGCTTCGCTTTTGATTGTCGCTGCTTTGGCTTCGCAATCGCTAGGATTTTTACGTAACAGACTTATTAGTACTAACTTTACGGCAGTCAGTCCAGGTAGTAGCGACGCCTTTTTTGCCGCATTTCAAATACCCGATTTTTTCTTTTATACGATTGCCGCCGGTGCGTTGGGCGTAGCTTTCATACCCATATTCGCGGATAAGCTCGAATCGGGTAATAAACGTTTAGCTTGGGAACTGACAAGCAGCCTACTGAATTTCTTGGTGTTAGCAATGGGCGCGGTATCAATACTGCTATTTATATTTGCTAAGCCGCTAATTCATTTGATTGCGCCAGATTTACCAGACGTGCATCTAGCTCAAGCCGTACTTATAATGCAGCTGGTCTCGCTAAACCCGTTACTATTTGCATTATCCGGTTTGCTAACTAGTGTTCAGCAGGCTATTGGAAGGTTCTTTTTTTATGCTGTTGCGCCGATTGTCTATAACTTATGCATTATCGCCAGTATCTTTATTTTTAAGGATAATATTGGGATTGTAGGCCTAGGCATAGGTGCATTTGTAGGGGCGATTTTGCAACTTGTTGTGGCAATTATTGGTATGCTTGGCAGCGACTTTAAATATCATCGAAGAATCAATTGGCATACCAGCGGTTTTCGTGAGGTAATGAGGCGTCTGCCAGCGAGATCACTTGACCAGGGTGTTGACCAAGTCAACTCTATAGTAGAGACTAACCGCGCTCAAACACTAGGTCTTGGTGCTATTAGTAGCTATAACTATGCTCTGACGCTTATGAATGTGCCCGTCATGCTGCTTGGGAATTCGATTGCCACAGCAGCTTTCCCAAAACTGGTCGACCGGCTGGCCAAGAAACAGCCCGAGCAGTTCAGGCGTGATTTCACTCATATTCTCAGAGGAATGATTTGGGTGACTGCCCCAGTACTGGTCGTGTGTTATTTTTGCCGTGCCTATCTTGCACGCATGGTATTTGGTCGTGTAGCTCCGGCAGTTGCTTTGATATTCGGATATCTGATATTCGCCATCCTGTTTAGGATTATTTATAGCATGATGTCGAGATGGTTTTACGCCCAGAAAGACACTAAAACGCCTCTTTACGTTTCATTATTTGCTATTGGCTTGAATGTTTACCTCGCATTTACGCTGGCCCGTCCAGACTCCTACGGGATCGCAGGGTTGGCTTTGGCCCAGTCCATAGTAGCTATATTCGAGGTGTTAATTTTGACTGTGATTATGTTTGCGAGAGATAGAAAGATTTTCGATACATTCTTCCAACAGGGCCTGCTTAGAATTATATCCGTTACTGGTTTTTCGATGACGGCAACTTTTATAATGATAAACTTACTGCCACTTAATGCCACTGACAGGGGATTTGTGACGTTATTCTTTAAGTTAGGTACGATTAGCTTGGTGACTTTCGTAGTGCACATCAGCTTTTCATTAATGCTAGGATTGCAAGAAGCCAAATTAGTAGTTAGTCAGACAAAAAAATTCATTTATCGGCCTGTCAAAGTCCAGTAGAAACTCTTTATTACCCCTGTAAAATCTGTTATAATTAGTTTTAATGACTCAGTCTAACATCCGAAATTTCTGTATTATTACGCGCTTCGCTTTTGAGACACCCATTTTGGGTTTCTCAACGCTCCGACAAAATGGAACACATTTTGTCGGGCTGCTCTTCCCAACTGGAGTAAATTCATGAACCAGTCTCATATCCGAAACTTTTGTATTATTGCGCATATCGATCATGGTAAATCAACTCTTGCTGATCGTTTGCTGGAGCTTACCGGCACAGTGCAAAAGCGCGACATGAAAGCTCAGATGCTCGACAAGATGGATTTGGAGCGAGAAAAGGGAATTACCATCAAGCTAGCGCCCGTTAGAATGAGCTACCACAGCAAGCTTGACGAACGACAAACGACGAACGACCAATCTAGCAATGCGACTAATCACCGTTCCTCAAGTTCAGTTGAGTATCAACTGAACTTGATTGACACTCCAGGACATGTTGATTTCAGTTATGAAGTGAGTCGAAGCCTACAGGCGTGCGAAGGCGCGATTCTAGTCGTTGACGCTGCGCAGGGTATCCAAGCGCAGACCTTAGCAAATGTTTATCTTGCCATGGCTGCCGACCTGACGATAATTCCAGTTCTTAATAAGATCGATTTACCGGCAGCCGATGTAGAGCGGGTAAGTGCTGAAGTCATAACCTTGCTTGGTTGCAAAAAAGAAGACATCCTTCTCATAAGTGCCAAAACCGGCTTAGGCGTGGAAGCTGTTCTTGATGCTGTTGTCGAGCAAGTACCTTCTCCGAGAGGCAGCGACGTTACTAACACCAAAGCTTTAATATTCGATAGTTATTATGACGATTACCGTGGAGTAGTGCTTTATGTTCGTGTTGTGGACGGACGCATCCCTAAAGGCAGCGATATTCACATGATAGGCTCAGATTCCAACGGCCTAGCTCTGGAAGTAGGGCATTTAAGCCCGGTTATGAATGCCGACGCCGTGTTAGAAAGCGGCCAAATCGGCTATATCGTAACCAACTTGCGAAGTACTCGTGAAGCAAAAGTGGGTGATACAGTGACACTTCAAAAATCGCCAGCTATTGTCGCTCTACCTGGTTACAAAGAAGTTACGCCTTTCGTTTATGCTGGGTTCTTTCCTGAAAGTAATGACGAATATCAAGAGTTGAAAGACGCAATTGAAAAACTCACTTTGAGCGATTCGGCGCTACAGTACACTTTAGAGAATTCTCCGGTTTTAGGCTTTGGAGTGCGGATTGGGTTTCTAGGGCTATTACATATGGATATCGTTCGCGAGCGGTTAAAGCGCGAATATCAGCTAGATTTAGTAGTAACTAATCCCTCGACCGATTATTACGTCAGATCCAAAAATGGTGAGCGTATTCACATCAGGTCTGCCAGCGAACTGCCAGACGTAACAAATATTGAAGAAATAGAGGAGCCTTGGATTAACGGCGAGGTTGTCTGTCCTAAAGAATTTGTCGGCAGCGTTATCCAGCTAATAAGTAATAAGCGTGGCATCCAAAAAAACCTTAGCTATGTCGACGCTCAGCTGGCATTAGTAAGCTTTGAAGCGCCGTTAGCAAATCTACTTACAGATTTTTATGATCAGTTAAAAAGTATTACATCGGGTTATGGCTCGTTCAATTATGAACTTTCAGGTTACAAGGTTGAAGACTTGGTAAAAGTGGATTTTTACGTGGCCGGCGATAGGGTTGATGCACTGAGTGTCATGACCCATCGTTCCGAATCGATGAGTCTAGGACGAGAAACCGTGAAAAAACTAAAGGATATAATTCCGAAGCAAAACTTTCAGATCGCGCTTCAGGCTGGCATCGGTGGCAAATTTATCGCCCGCGAAGACATATCCGGCTATCGAAAAGACGTAACGGCTAAGCTTTACGGTGGCGATGCAACTAGACGTAAAAAACTCCTCGAGAAACAAAAAAAGGGCAAGGAGCGCATGAAGCGCTTTGGCAAAGTCGATATCCCTAGCGAAGCCTTCACAGTCCTATTGAAGCGGGATTAGGAAAGAGCAGCCCGAGCGAGCCGATTTATTCGGTCGCCCGGAGCGATGAGAAAACCTGGGTTTTCTCATTCAGGCAAAGTCGATATCCCTAGCGAAGCCTTCACAATACTACTTAAACGTGACTGAGCTGTCTATTTAGGTTAAGCTTTGAGATAATTGAGTTAATCTATGGATAAAACCGAATTTATTACTTGGGCTCGCAAATTGGCGATGACCTACGAACCTAGAACTGAAGTCAGAGATAAGCTTTCACACGTCAGGTTAATTGCCTTTGTTGGCCCCACTGGAGTAGGCAAGACAACAATCATTCAGAGTACAGAACTTGCATATGTTAAAAGCGATGTTACTCGACACCCTCGAGATGGCGAAAAAAATGGCCGTGAATATAATTTTCGGGATGATTATATGCAAATCTTAGACGATATTAAAAACGGTCGTTACGTGCAATTTGTAATAAATAGTAACAACGAGTTCTATGGCACATTGGCTGATGAGTATCCTGAGGGCGGTAATTGCACGATGGCAATAATAGCAAAAGCGGTACCACATTTTCGTAATCTAGGTTTTGCTGATGTTTTACCAATTTATGTTCTGCCGCCGAGCTATGTTGTATGGATGAAGAGGATTGGAAGTGTCAGGAGTGAGGATCTTAAGGCGCGTTTCGTTGAAGCTAGAGAGAGTTTGCCTATTGCCTTAGATGATTCTAAGTATCACTTCGTACTTAATGATAATTTGGAAGATGTACTAAAAGATATTGATTCTATTATTAAGGGTGAACCAGTTAGCGAACATCGGACTTCGCTAGCACGCCAAACCGCAGAGCTGCTTATAGGACGTCTCGGCGACGATTGAGCTTGATAATTATGGCTTTGTATTCGCTAAGGCGTAGAGCTCATTAATAATATTTTCCGTAACATCTTGAACGGCGGGCTTACCGTCGATTTCTAATAACAAACCCTTTTCTCGGTATCTCTCTATTACAGGAAGAGTTTTTTCAGAGAACTCGCTGAATCTTGTTCTTAAAACGGCTTCTTCTTGGTCGTCATGTCGTCCTCTTTCTGAAAGCTCCCATCTTCGTTTAGATTCTTCAGTAGAAACGTTCAATAATAGTACGGCTTTCGTAGGGTGACCAGACTCACTGGTCGCTTTTAGAATGCTCTCTTCCTCGCCTTCCCATCTGCCGACACTGCTTAGTATCAGTGGCTTATTAGCGAATTTTTCCTGCTTCAAAAACGGTAGCACTATCGACAAGTATTCTTCCGTTGGTGCCAATTGGCCTGTAGATATATGTCTTTTGATATGTTCGGGGCCTACCTTGCTGCGTAGAATATCGCCGCCGCCAATTAAGACACCATCAAAATATAGAGCCAGCTCATGACCATGTGTATCTTTCCCGGAAAATGGTAGCCCAAATATATTAATAGACCCGCTGCCGAGCCATGATTTTATTTTTTCGATTTTTCTATGTAAAGTGGTTTCCATAGGAAAAGTATAAGTGCATACCTCGTCGAGAGCAAGTAATGCCTATCATTAGGTGGTAATAAGACGAACACTGCAACAAGAGCATAGCAAATGCATCATATAAAAAATGCGAAGCAAACGAGCGACGATTTAAACCAGTGCGTAGCACTGGCGTTTCATTTAAGCCAGAATATATGGCTTAAATGAAAGCGGGGGTGGAATTGGTAGAGTGAATTTATTTCAAATTGCCAATGGAGGGGCGAGCCCCTCCTACCCTAAATGAGCGAAGCGAACGAGCCGATAGGCGAACTTTAGCGAGTAGGAAATTGCAGTTCGAACTTGTTTCGAACAAAATTGGAGGAGCAGAGC
>JALYSF010000001.1:0-25428 GCA_030854905.1 bacterium | reverse complement strand
TTACTCTAAATGAGCATAGCGAACCGCTGCGAAGCTGCGGCTTTAGGTGGGGGAAAGTGAATTTTGAATTTATTTCAAACGAACTTGGGGGAGCGAGCTCTCCAATACTATCTAGCACTCTGGACATTTGACTGCCAAAAAGCTATAATTTGACCTATGACAGCGCGTCAAATCAAAATATTGCAGGCTATAATTGAGCAGTACGCAGAGGTTGCTAGCCCTGTAGGCAGCCAGTTAATGGCAAAAGTGTTTAATGTGTCTAGTGCAACTATTCGTGCCGAGATGGCAGAACTTGAAAAGCTTGGTTTTATCGCCCAACCTCATACGAGTGCTGGCCGCATTCCTACCGATAAAGGGTACAGGTACTATGTAAACTTATTGAATGAAACAGGCGAGCAACCAAACGATGTGAGCCGTAACGCTAGCCGCGCATTGACTGCTCGAGTAGATGGTGGAGGCAGTAATGAACGGGTTATACGTAACGCCGTCGACACTTTGGTGGAGCTCACTCATAACCTTAGCCTTGCTACCATTGGAAATCAGCTGTATATGAGCGGACTGTCTAATCTGTTTGGGCAACCTGAGTTCATGCATCCCTCACAAGTTCAAGAGGTGGCTAGACTACTTGATAACCTAGAACCTTGGTTACGAGAAGCGGCGCCAAACGAGCCTTTAAACGTTTTTATTGGCCGCGAAAATCCTGTCGGTCGTAGTGCCGGAGCCTCTCTAATAATCAGCAGGTTCAGAAGTCCCTATAGTGACCGTAGTTTTATTGGTGTGGTTGGCCCAACACGCCAGAACTACCGCGAAGTTATGGGTTTAGTATCTCAAGCTGGTCGCATGCTTGAAGGAGCCTTATATGTCTCCTAAGGAAGGTTTAAGTTTTGATCCGGAGTTCAATCTGGGATGGTTTAAGCAGCCAGGCTTTGAATTATTGCAAGCTACTTGGAGTGAAATTTTAACTCCTGATGAGCGGGGGAGATTTAATATGTCTTCCACGGATGCATTAGATATGCTTGCGCAAGCCAGAAAAGCCGTAAGAGCTGAGCATAAATTATCCGACACGCAACTTAATCAAACCGAGAAAATCGCTTTTAAGTATGCCAGTACATTGCCGACAGAACTTCTTAATGAGGCTTTATAGAGTAAGGGGTTATTTATGACTAAAAAAGTTGATTACAGGACCGTCTCAGAGCAACTTGCTTTAGAATTAGCTGAGGCTAATGAAGCACTTTTGCGAGAGCGCGCAGATGCAGCCAATGTGCGTCGCCGTGCTGATGAAGATAAGCTTAAAATGGCGGGGTTTTATAAAACCAGTGTCGTCCGTGAGTTGTTGCCAGTAATTGATAACTTTGAAAGAGCCCTCAATCATGTACCCAAAGATTTAGAAAAAAATGATTACATCAAGGGGGTCGAAGGTGTTGTTAAACAATTCCAACAAGTCTTAGACAAACTCGGTGTTGCTCGCATAAAAACAGTTGGCATGCCATTTAACCCCGAACTTCACGAAGCCGTCAGTGCCGAAGGCGATGGCGAACACGAAATAGTCAGCGAAGAACTACAAAGCGGCTGGGTATTAGGTAGCGAAGTAATCCGTCACGCAATGGTTAGGGTTTCCAATAAATGACAATTGAAAATGAAGACGCAAAAGAAGTAGTTACTCCTGAACTCAATCAATACGGTCGAGAGTTAGACCCTTTATTTTATTTGAATGCGTTAAGCAGGCATGTTGAAGATTGGCGAGTGAATCGGGACAAAATACCCCTAGAAACTTCTACTAATGAAGTACTCAACAGAGTCTTCAAAGTAGATTGACTGAACTTAGTGCTTGTGCTATAATACAGTTATGAATATAATTAATCCGCAAAATGGACCTTCCGCAGAATTTACTCCTGAAGAGTTGACAAGAATGCGAGCCAGTCAAGAAAGTGCTGGCGAACAACTAGTTGCCAACACATCCCCTGAAAATGCTGAGAGAATAGTGGGATTTCTCGCTAAAAGGGCAACGCTTGCTAGTGGAGTGGAGCCAGCAGGCCCATATAGTCAAATCATACTGCCCCCAGGTAAGCAAGCCTAACTTACGAAGCAATTTAGTGTAGTCGCTTTAGCACTCTTGACATGAGAGTGCTAGTTTTGCTATTGTCAGAACAGTTAGCACTCGTATATACTTAGTGCTAGATATAATACAACTAATGGGGGATTAAAATGTCTAAAATTATTGGAATCGATTTAGGTACAACAAACAGTGCAATGGCTGTTATGCAATCGGGTAAGCCCGAGATTATAGCCAACAGCGAGGGTAATCGTACTACGCCAAGCGTAGTTGCTATCAATAAAAAAGGCGAACGCCTAGTCGGTGCTTTAGCGCGCCGCCAGCAGGTAACTAACCCTAAGAATACAGTTTATGAGATGAAGCGGCTTATTGGCCGCAAGTGGACCGACAAAGAGGTCCAAAAAGACATTAAGCTTATGGGCTACGAGATGGTCAAAAGCGGTACCGGTGTAAAAATCAAGATGGGCGACAAAGATTACACGCCAGAAGAAATGTCAGCAATGGTGCTTAGCAAACTTAAAGCTGATGCTGAGGCATTCTTAGGGGATAAAGTAAACGAGGCGGTGATAACCGTCCCTGCTTACTTTGATGATAGCCAAAGACAGGCGACTAAAGACGCGGGTAAAATCGCGGGTCTAGAAGTAAAGCGAATTATAAACGAGCCAACTGCGGCTGCTCTGGCTTATGGCCTTGATAAAGAAACAAAGGGCGACGAAAAAATTGCTGTATTCGATTTGGGTGGAGGAACATTTGATATCTCTATTCTAGAGCTTGGTGACGGAGTATTTGAGGTAAAGAGCACCAATGGTGACACTCATCTTGGTGGAGCCGACTTTGACAGAGTTATTGTTAATCACTTAGTTGCGGAGTTCAAGAAAGAACACGGCTTAGATATTAGTGACGATAATGCGGCAATGCAACGTCTGCGCGACGAGGCCGAAAAAGCCAAAATTGAGCTATCTACAGCACAAGAGGTAGATATTAATTTGCCGTTCTTGACTGCGGATGCTGATGGACCTAAGCACTTCGAGTACAAAATGTCTCGTTCTAAGCTAGAGAGCCTGGTCAAAGATCTTATAGATAAGACAGCTGAGCCATGCAAAAAAGCTCTCAAAGATGCCAAGATAACAGCTAAAGATATCGACAGTGTAGTGTTGGTCGGCGGCATGACAAGAATGCCTGCAGTACAGGCCAAAGTTAAAGAAATCTTTGGTAAAGATCCGATGAAAGGCGTAAACCCTGATGAAGTAGTCGCTGTTGGCGCTGCAATTCAAGGTGGCGTGTTAGCCGGTGACGTGAAAGATGTTCTTCTTCTCGACGTGACACCTTTAAGTCTAGGTATAGAAACTTTAGGCGGAGTTACCACCAAATTAATTGAGCGAAATACCACAATTCCAACTAGTAAAAGCGAGACTTTCAGCACGGCGGCTGATAATCAGAACCAAGTAGAGATTCATGTTTTGCAAGGTGAGCGCGAGATGAGCAGCGACAACAAGTCACTTGGTCGTTTTATTCTAGATGGTATTGCCCCTGCACCGCGAGGGGTGCCACAGGTTGAGGTTATATTCAACCTAGACGCTAACGGAATCTTGAACGTGACAGCGAAGGATAAAGGAACGGGCAAAGAACAGAGTATTACTATTCAAAACAGCGGTAATCTCAGTAAAGATGATGTTGAAAAAATGGCTAAAGAGGCCGAAGCAAATGCCGAAGAAGACAAGAAAAAGCGCGAAGCCGTAGAAACGAGGAATATGCTTGAAAATACGGCTTACCAGGCGGAAAAGTTAGTTGCAGACAACGGTGATAAAATTAGCGACGAAGACAAGAAAACACTTGAAGAAGCTGTAGCTACCGCACGTAAGGTCAGTGGTGACGAAGCCTCCGACAAAGACGCTTTGGAAGCAGCAGTGAAAGAGCTTAACGAGAAAGTCATGCCGATCGGCGCTAAACTCTATGAGCAAAATACCAAAGATGCACCATCAGAAGACGCAAAAGAAGGCGATGAGCCTAAAACCGACAAAGAAGAGCCTGTAGAAGGCGAAGTAGTTGACGACAAAGAAAAATAATTCTCTATTCTTTTGCCAGGAGACACTCTGTAAACACCCTTAAAATTATTTAGTGTTTACGCAACCGTGGATTGATAGTATAGATTTTTAGGAGTACACTTTGAATTAGATATGTCAATTTTGCCTAAACTTTCTGATGTGATGGGTCTAGAACTAGAACAATATTACGACGGTTTACAATCGGACAGTCGGCCATCGCCTGTAGAGCCAGTACTAGCAGATATGATTTCGTCAGCTCCGATACAAGATTTTTTGACAAGTCATAGGTTTGTTACAGATCCACAATGCAGTTTCTGGGAGCTAAGAGATGATTTTCTCCCAACCTTTAGAGAGCTAGACGTTACTGATTATGCCGAAAATCTTGCTACTCTATGCCTGAGAGGTATATATGGCAATCAACCTCCTTCCATTAAACAGTTTAAAGGACAGATCAGCGCTATGAACGCTAAACTAGCACTCTTTGAAGAGTGGCAGTCGAAAAACCAACTTTAATGATGTAAGAATTCTCATATTTTACAACATGAGCTTGAGTAATAATTAAGCCACAATCAAATAATGAAAGGAATGATTAATGAGTTTATATGACATTATCGCTTGGGTAGTCATGGGTGCTTTGGTTGGTTGGATTGCCAGCAAAATTATGGGTACCGATGCCGAACAAGGTGGATTAGCAAATATAGTAGTAGGTATCGTAGGCGCATTTGCAGGTGGATTCCTGATGAGTCTTATCGACAAGCCAGGTGTTAACGAAGCAGACGCTATCAGCTGGAGAAGCTTTTTAGTAGCTTTACTGGGTGCTGTAGTCGTATTATTCGTCTACAAAGCTGTCTCTCGACGAACATAGATCAAGTTAGGTATAAGTTTAAGAGGCTCATTAGAGCCTCTTTTTCGTTGATTAATCTGGCACTCAAGGCTTGTTAGTGCTAAAATAGTTTCATGCCAAAGCGTGATTATTATGAATTATTAGGAGTTGCAAAGGGCGCTTCAGCCGACGAGATAAAAAAAGCCTTTCGCCGTAAAGCTATAGAACTCCACCCAGATAAAGAAGGCGGTGACGAGACCAAATTCAAAGAAGTAAACGAAGCATACGAAGTGCTAAAAGATTCTGATAAGCGTCAGCGTTACGATCAATTCGGCCATGCCGGTGTAGGAGGCGCAAGCGGGAATCCTTATGGAGGCGGTTTTGGTGGCCAAGGTCAGAACATTAATTTCGATTTTGGAGATTTGGGACTAGGTGATATATTTGGTAGTTTTTTTGGAGGTGGCAATGGTGGCGGACCGCGCTCGTCACGTCAGTCTCGCGGCCGAGATGTTGAGACAAGCCTAAATCTAAGCTTTGAAGAGGCAGTTTTTGGAACGGAAGCTCAACTTGAGCTTAACCTGAACGATACTTGCGAGCATTGCAAAGGCACGACAGCCGAACCAGGATACGAGCTAAAAACTTGTGATACGTGTAAAGGTGCAGGTCAAGTAATGACTGCTACTCGGACGATTTTTGGCAATATACAACAGGCTAGTATATGTCCTACTTGTAGGGGTCGCGGCAAAATGCCCGAAAAAGCTTGCACGGTTTGCGGCGGCACTGGAGTTAAGAAACGACTTCAAAAGATAAAAATGAATATTCCAGCAGGTATCGATGACGGCGCAACTATACGCCTGCGCGAACATGGTGAGGCAATAGCCAACGGTCCAAAAGGTGACTTGTACGTAAATATCCGAGTACGTGCTCATAAAAAGTTTACTAGAGAAGGTGACATCATATTAAGCCAAGAACACCTAAGTATGATCGATGCTGCGCTAGGAACTGAAAAAAGCGTTGATACGGTTGATGGGCCAGTTAAAATGAAGGTACCTGCAGGAACCCAAAGCGGAACTGATTTTAAGCTATCAGGGCACGGAGTACCTCACATAAAGTCCGAAACACGCGGAGCACACATAGTAACTATTCTAGTAGATACTCCTACCAATCTCAGTAAAGATCAAAAAGAGTTATTGGAAGCAT
Organism: bacterium; assembly: GCA_030854905.1. Lineage (GTDB taxonomy): Bacteria > Patescibacteriota > Saccharimonadia > Saccharimonadales > SZUA-47 > JALYRK01. The sequence goes on along the minus strand of JALYSF010000001.1, from coordinate 19,307 downwards.
TCAAGTCAAAACCCCAAAAACGTGGCTTTTTTGCCTGAGTTCTATAAATTAGCGGGATCTAAATCATAATTATGACAAAAAATACGCAACTGCTACTTGAAGAATTAAAACGCCAAGGTATACCTTATGAATTAATTAATAGTGAGTTAAATACTTTTCGTTATCAAGCCCATGATGGAGCGTGGCACTATATGTGCGGTATGATATCTGAGTATTTACCAGCAAGCAGCTACATAATATGTAAGGAAAAGTATCTAACATATCAAATGTTTATAAATTTAGATATACCGACTCCAGCAACAATCAACCTGAATAATTATTCCGATGATTTTTTAAATGAATACAGCCCATTAGTTCTTAAGCCCGGTGACAGCGCACACGGCAGAGGGATTGTTATGAATATCATAAACAAAAAAATGCTCATGAGTGCTGTAAAAAATTCCGAAGTTTCAACAGACAATATCTTATTGCAGCAACAAGTAGAAGGCATAGATCTACGAATGCTTCTAATCGGCGGACATTTAGTGTCTACGGTAGAACGCCGACCGGCAAATGTAATCGGCGATGGACATCACAATATAAGTCAGCTTATCAAAATTGAGAACGAACGGCCTGAGCGAGAGTATCATGGCACCAGTAAATTAAGGCAGATATCAATAGAGGCATGCAATTCATATCTAAGTAGACCCGAGTTAAACCATATACCTAAAGATGGAGTTAGTGTCCGAGTTGCAGGTCCTGCGAATCAGAGTTTAGGGGGTAGCGTACACCAGGCAGCTCACCATATTACTGATGAAATTAGTAGGCGAGCTATAACCATAGCCCGACACATAAACGCACCTATAGCCGGAGTAGATTGTATATTGACTCCTAACGGTGACTGTTACTTTATAGAGATTAATGCGTCACCCGGCATAGGAATCCATGACGACAACTTCTGGGGAATAAAAGACAAAAGCTATGAGCATTATGCGCGATGGCTAGTATCGCATTAACAACAAATTGCTGTTAATTAGTTTTGTGAGATAATTAATACAATATGCATAAGCACAATCTCAAAGACGGGTTTTTTACGATGATTGTAATTTTGCTGATCATTTTGATAGGTGCAGTTTATTTGGCTTACATGAGGGTAAAAAACGCGCAGTAGCACACTCAAAATATAGACAAAAGCACTAAAATATGCTACAATTGTACGGTTAATCATAAGAAAGTAAAAATGGCAGTATATCAGGCAATTATCGGAAGAAACGAAGAAGTCGACTTAGTTGGTGTTGCTATGCATTTGCCTGCCAAAATCGACACAGGAGCCTTTCGCTCAAGTATTCATGCAGAAGACATTCAGGTTGTTACTAAAAACGGCGTCAAGACGCTCACTTGTAAGCTTCTGGGCCATCCTGGTTCGCCAATTGTTCGTGATTACGAAACTACTAATTTTGAAGAAGTAGAGGTAAGATCGAGTAATGGTCATGCAGAAGACAGGTACGCCATAACACTCAAACTTAAGCTAGCCAACAAAGTCTTTGACACTAGTTTTAGCCTGTCTTCAAGGGACAAGAACCTGTTCCCGATACTTATTGGACGCAAGGCACTAAAGCGACGATATATTGTTGATGTTAGTAAAAGTGCGGTTAAAGTTGATAAACTAGCTAAAAGCCTCGGCTTTTCACCAAGCGATTACGAAGAGTCTCAGGAGAAATAATATGCGCATCGCAATTCTTAGCAACGGCCCAGGCAATTACAGCACCAAGCGCCTCAAAGAAGAGGCTATATTACGCGGCCATGAAGTCGAAGTTATTAAGTATAAAGAGTGTTATGCCAGTATTGAGCGGAGCCGTCCGGTTGTTATGTACCGTGGTGTAGCATTAGAAGATTTTGACGCGATTATTCCTCGTATTGCCAGCAGCATGACCCGTTATGGAACGGCAATTGTGCGCCAGTTCGAGATGCAAGGTGTTTATACGACAGGAAGTTCAATCTCTATAGTCCGATCTCGCGACAAACTTCGCACTCTACAATTACTAGCAAGAGCAGGCGTAGGAATACCTAAAACCGTTTTTACGCGTGATGCCAGTGACATTGATGACGTAATCGACGAAATTGGCGGCGCGCCAGTGATTATAAAGCTTGCTCGCGGCACTCACGGAAACGGCGTAGTATTAGCGGAAACCAAAAAAGCCGCCAAAAGCGTAATGCAGGCCTTTTACGTCATGGATGACGACGGCACTAACATCTTGTTACAAGAATTCGTTAAGGAATCTGCAGGTGTTGATATTCGTGCGTTTGTAGTAGGCGGTAAGATTGTAGCCAGTATGAAGCGTCAAAGCCTCGACGATGATTTTAGAAGCAACCTACACCAAGGTGGCGAAGGCGTAACCGTAAAACTGACCGACGAAGAGCGTAAAGCCGTAATCAAAGCATCAAGAGCTATGGGACTTTCTATCTGTGGAGTTGACCTGATGCGTTCCGACCGTGGACCATTAATATTAGAAGTAAACTCTAGCCCTGGTTTTGGTATTGAGACAGTAACCGGCCGAAATGTGGCTGAAAAAATTATTGAGTATGTTGAGCAGAATGCTAAGGGTAAGCGACGCCGCGACCGTGTCGGCGCCTAGTATATTTATAGACTCATAATGTATTCGTAGAGAGTGTCCGCAACAATTTGAAGACTATTTGTGCTGCACTTATCGGTGGTGTCTTGTGTTGTATGGAAGTATGGGTAGTCAATATCGATTACGAGCATGCTCGGAATGCCAGCCGCAATGAGAGGTGTATGATCGTCCATAATTCCGCGGCCTTTTTCCTCCAAGAAAGATTGGGGTGCACGAGTTCTGCCAATGTTCCACAACCTATCAACTTGTGTTGGAGTCGAGCGGATTGATAGAGGCTCTTTGAATATTTGAAGATCTTGGTCGCATACCATATCGACAATAATGGCGAGCTCTGGTTTTATTTGATAATAGTTTGTGAGGTTATGTGCAAAATAGCTCGATCCGAGAGGTTTCCAATCAGTTGACCCGGTAGTCAAATTTTGATCGCCTTCTTCACCGTCAAAGAATACGAAATCGACTCCAACTTTTGTTGGGCTTGAAGTAGCCTTAAGTCGACGCGCTAACTCAAGCAGAACTGCCGTTCCTGAAGCTCCATCATTGGCACCGGGTACGGCCGCAGTAGGATTGGCGGCGTCTTTGTCTGCAAACCTCTTGGTGTCGTAGTGTGTGCCGAGAATAATCCTTTTTGTCAGCTCAGGCTGAAAACTCCCTATAATATTTGTATACGGAATCGATTGTCCTTCAGGAATCCATCTTTGATTTTTTATTATTCCCCCAAGCTGGTCAAGTTCGCTACGAATTAAAGCCTGAGTTTTATCGTATCCTTTAGCTCCTTGGTGTCTTGGACCGCCCGAAAGTTGCTGGTTGATTAGCGCTAACATCTCATTGCCGCTTGAATCTTGGCTGTTTGCATTTTGTCGTGTGATAAGCTGGTTGGTCAGGCTATCGACGGGTGCGTAGTCGTCTGTGAGTAGTAAATGTGAGGATAAATCGAACCGGTCGGTAAGAATAGTTTTTGCCGGCAATGAGCGAATTATTTCTGAGGGATGGTTCAGTAATTCTTGCGCACGGGTGTCAACAATTTTATCGCTTTTGTATCCGACAAACATGATATTTTGGGTGGTCATTTGGTTTGGTCCTTCGACGGCAAAAAAGTAACTATTTGGAAAGGCCGTCTGAAAGGTTTTTATTTCAGACATGATAAGCGACGGCTCTTGCCGCGATAAATCGCCAATCATATTAGCAATAAAGATACCGCTATCATTCATTCGATTGTAGGCAAGCTCAAAAAATTCTTTAGTAGTAAAGTGGGCTGGAATTGAAAAGTATGAGTAATATACATCACTAAAGATGATATCGTAACGTTCGTTTGTCGTTCGTAGCCACTGACGGCCGTCTTGTGTCGTATTAGTCAGTCGAGGATTATCAGTAACGCCGAAGTATTTTTTGGAAAGTTCAAAGAGTGACGGCTCAATCTCTGAAACGATTACTGATGCTTCTGGCAAATCTGCAAGTAGAGCTTTTGGTATTGAATAAGCGCCGCCACCAATGACGAGTGTCGAGGTTGGATTAGGCGTAAATAATTTGTATAGGTCGTAGTATTTTGTGTAATCGTATACAAGGTCTGTGGGATCGGTGGTGTCTAAGAATGTAGCGCCGGAAGAACTTTTGTCTTGTTGGAAGAATCGAACACTGCGACCGTTAACCGTTCGGTCATAGATAGTTATTTTTTCATAAAGGCCATCCTTACTATAAATAGTGCTTGCTGCGGAGCTATTTGAGTCTAGATTCGTTAGCCCGACGAGCAGGCTGCATGCGATTAGCAAGACTAAAAAACGACTTTTTACTCCCATCAGTAAGAGTATTAATGTGCCATAGCCAGTTAGTACGAGCCCTACTGTAATCATGATGGCGTTGACTCCAAAACCAGGAATTAGCACGAATCCCGTCAGCAAACTTCCGCTAATGCTGCCCATGGTTGACCAAAAGAATATCTTACCTGATACGCTGCCGACACCACTTTTTTTGCTGCGTTCGGCTTCAAGACGAACAGCGTAAGGAGACAAGGTTCCTAGCAAAACCGCCGGCATAAAGAACGATATCAGTGATGCAACTAGAGCGCCGGAAGCGAGAGACATGTTTTCGCTTATGGACGGTAATGTTTTACGGCCTAATGCATAAAATAGCAGAACGAGCAGACCACTCACCGCGATAATAGAGAAAAACCACTGTAAATAAGGCTTTTTATCGGCAAGTTTACCGCCAAAATAGTAACCAATGCTAAGAGCTGCCAAAATAACGCTAATTATACTCGAAAAACTATAGATGGTATTGCCGAAATATGGTGACAATACTCTGATGGCTGCAAGTTCGATAACTAAAATACACGCACCGGTAAAGAATACAGTAAAAAATAGCAGATTTTGTTTTATAAACTTTATAAACACTTCATAGTAATCATAGCAGTTGCTGCCTTTGGTTGCTATCAGTGCAGAAGTACCGCTCATGGTATGATTGGTGGAATGGACTATTTAGCATTAATTTTTTGCTTTGCTTTGCCGGTGTTACTGGTTGTGTTTCTGCGCACTAGTGGCGCTATAATGTTTTTCTGTGTAGCGGCTAGCGTACTGCTACAACAGTTTTTGGATCCTGAAGCGGCTCAGCTCGCCAACAGTTTAATACCGGGCTCTGGTATCGATTACGTGTCACTTGGAGTATTTGTAGTGCCTTTGGCCCTCGCAGCTGCTGTTTTCGCCGGTACCGTTAAAAAAAGCATGCTGGCACTCCACATATTATTAGCAGTTTTGTCTGGCCTGGCCGCCGTGTTAGCAGCTGACAGATTCTTGCCCGGTTCGATGGTTTCGGCTTTTGCGACAACCGAGGCATCGGATCTTATCCGTGATTATCAGACAGTTATAATCGCTAGCGGCATGTTACTTAGTATTTTCGTACTAAGACCGCCCAAGCATCGCGACAAGCACAAAAAGCACTAAAAGCTGCTTACTCAGAATCTCGTTTATCTGCAACGTGATGTTGAGTACGACTTAAATATATAAATGGTAGAGCCAGTAATTGTATAACGCTACCAATAATAAAAGATGTTCCGTAAGAATAAACATCTGCCGATTTGCCAAGACCTGGCTGAACTACAATACCACTACTATTGCCCATAAGAGAATCAAACGATAATACGGTTGCTCGCTGCTTCGAAGGTATCATTCCATTTAGGTACGCTTGGCGGATAGGCATGATTGCGGCGAACAAAAGCCCCCAAGCCGCTACGAAAATAAGTGCTATATAAAAATTGCTAATGAGTCCAAGTGTTACCAAGACTGCACAAGAGGCTAATGTTGCCATAATAATTGCAGATGTACGTAATCTAAAAAGCTTACGGATTTTTGGTGCTAATATGCCGCCAACTATTTGAGCGCCTGCTACTAGTGCTGCTGCCAACCCCGCTATAGTATAAGCTTCGGTGTCGCCGTAAAGTCCAACCAAGTACGGTTGCAAGGCATAAAATACATAGAATCCAACACTGGAGCTGAAAAGAGCGGAGATCATTAGCCATTTGACGGGTGGATTTTTTAGGCCATGTTTCAGCGATTCATTAAGTGTGCGTTTTATCATTTTAATCGGCTTAACATTTTTTTCTGGTGTAAAGCCCAGGTCTTTCATGAGCACGAAGGCCACGATAAATAGCAAGCTTAAAATCACACCGCGAATAATAAATGGCATGCCTAAGCTTGTATATTCGGCTATGATACCTCCAGATACCGAACCGCTAAGCATCGCGACACCGGTTGCAATCTGAGCTTTACCAAATACACTTTCAAGGCTCCCATTGAATTTAGCAAAATCAAGCGCATCGACCAGCCAGGCTTCTGTAGCGCCCGAGAAAAAGGTAAAGCCTAGTCCCAAAAGGCTGGAAACTGCCGCCCATTGCCAAAAAGGTGCATGCGTTTGCCACAGCAGGTAGTAAAGGAAGGTGGTACTAGCCAAGGTGAGCGTCCCCAGCAGGTATGAAGTGCGGCGTCCCCATGTATCGGCCACGATGCCTGTAGGAATCTCGAAAAGCACCATTCCAATTGTAAAGAAGGCGTTAGCAGCAAATGCCTGAAAATTGCTTAGGCCGGCGTCTAGTAGGAAAAGTGTATTTATTCCCCAAATCAGAGAGGCGGCAAAAGTATTTCCAAACGTTAGTAGCAGGTGCGTGTTTTGAATTTTACGAGCCAAAGGGTTCATAAAATCATATTAGCACGATATTTGTTTGCTAGTTGATGAAGGTAAGGGCATATCCTTTGCGGCCAGCACGTCCGGCTCGACCGATTCGGTGAATATAATCATCGTAAGTCTGAGGCGTGGTGTAGTTGATTACATGAGTAATGTCTGCTACATCAATACCGCGTGCGGCAACATCTGTGGCAACCAAAATATTAATTTCATTGTTGCGGAATTTATCTAGTGCGCGCTTACGCTGTCCTTGGCTTTTGCCGCCGTGAAGAGCGTCTGCTTTAAAGCCACGGGCTACAAGCTCCTTACCTAGTTTTTCTACACCGTGTTTTGTCTCGTCAAAGATTAAAACTTTCTTGATTTCTTCGCTTATAAGTAACTCGTGAAGCTTACTGTGCTTAGTCTCGTTTGCTTCAACGTAAACTACATTCTGCTCAACATGGTCACTGGTAATACCTTGGCTAGCAGTAATTCGAGCCGGGTCTTTAGAGAAAGTATTGATCAGGGTGCTGATTTTAGCATCCATAGTCGCGGAGAAGAATAGCGACTGTCGAGGCTGAGCCATTCGTTCCAAAATAAAGCGGATATCGATAATGAAGCCCATGTCGAGCATGCGGTCTACTTCATCAAGCACAATTGTGTCGAAATGAAGAAGGTTAAGGCTGCGACGTTCGATATGGTCTTTGATACGTCCCGGGGTGCCAATAACAATGTTTGGGTTGCGCTGAAGCGCGGAAAGTTGCGGGCGCATAGGTGTGCCGCCAATTAGTAAGGCACTAAAAACGCCTAAACCACCGCCAAGTGAACGTAATTCCTCACCAATTTGCATGGCAAGTTCACGCGTTGGAGCGATTATTAGAGCTTTTTTGGTTTTGTCTGAAGCTATTTTGTTAAGGACAGGTATACCAAAAGCGGCAGTTTTTCCAGTACCGGTATTGGCAATGCCGACAATGTCACGGCCAGTTAACGCTAATGCGATAGTTTCGTCCTGGATGCGGCTAGGTGTTATGAAGCCTTTGTGGATAATATTTTCCTTAAGGCGGTCATGAAGTTCAAAATCGCTAAACTTATTAATAGCTGTGTACAGTAGTTCTTCCACTGGTATAGCAGCCTTAACAAATTTGCTAGGATGAATGTCCTGCTTAGCTGGGCCACGTCGACCACGAGAGTTACTGTGCGGACTGCCACCTCTTCTGAAGCCGCCACTAGATGGGCGCCTTTTGGCACCCGAAAAATTTGATTTATACATAAAAAAAAGAATCCTTTGCGTTATAACGCGTTACTTAATACTCATATTGGTTAAATGAAACCTGAGTAAAAGTATTGCACTCGTTACGAACGCTCGGATTCATTAAAAACAATTATCATCATATTAGCACAAAAGCTTTAACAAGTAAAGTATATATCTGCGGATTACTTCTTACTTAGCTTATAGGTTTTATAATAGTCTCGAATAATACTAGCTCCAGTTAATGTTACACATAGTCAGGCAGGGTAGTATTAACTCGGATATCTTATTTTGGCCAATTAAGTCTTCTGCCATAAGCACTTAGTTGCTTGGTACTCCTTCAAGATTAACGGTATTCAGGGTTTTGATCTTTGGCGTTTGTAACATGTTGCCAATCTTTAATAGTATTTCCTATAGCTGGAATGCCGCCATTATCTTTAAGCATTCTAGCTGTATGCATCAGGTTCCAAGCCATAAAAGTAGTGTTGCGATTAGTGAAATCGTTGTCATAGCCCGTCGGAGAATCTAGTTTTTTACCATTCCACTCAGTGTCACCATAGCTCGGCCCAGGGCCTGCCTCGCCAATCCAACCACAATCTGCCTGAGGAGGCACCATATAGCCAATATGTTGCAGGGCATAAAGTATATCCATACTACAATGTTTGACCCCATCCTCGTTACCAGTAACAATACAGCCACCAGTTTTGCCATAATATAAGTACTGATCTTTTTTATTGTAGTCTCCACTGTAAGCGTACATTCGCTCGATAACTAAAGTTGCGACTGAAGATTTTACTCCCAGCCAAATCGGCGTACCTATAACTAATATTTCTGATTCTAAAATTTTCTTTTGTATTTTTGGCCAATCATCTTTTTTACCAAATTCTGCGCCATCTTTTATCATTCCAAAAGCAACATCATTATCAAGAAGATATATGTGTTCTACGGTTACACCCTGAGCTTCCATGATACCGGCTGATCTATTAATTAGTCGCTGTGTATGTGAATTATTTTTGTCATATTTAATAGAACAATTAATAAATAATGCTTTTAAATCACTAAAATTCGGTTCTTTTGACATTATGGGTATCCTACTCTCATATTAAGAATACCTTGATTATAACAGTGTCATGGCCATCATGGACGCTCTTGTATCTAAAATTAGAACAAAGGCCGGAAGAGACATAGTCATATTTAATTTATTATATTTTGAGTTTTTATATCAAAGTAAACTTCTAAACCACTATCTAAAACCGACTGCATAATATTGTATAAATCATTCAGTCTGTATGTACGCGCAGGATGTGACCAAAAGTGTACATGAGGTATATTTTGCTTAATTGCAAAACTAATTGTAGCCTGGATATCATCGTCCAAGTTAGGACTTACGCTAAACGGTTTACGATCAAGACCGTTTACATGTGTGGCTATTTCCTGAGCAGTTTTTCCGCTATACCTACCTAAGTCTATATTTAGCAGTACGTTACTACTGGTTTTACGGATCATACTCGTTTCGGATTCCATGTACTTATCAGCATTCAATCCACCTGCAATATTCACCAGAACTTTTTTAGGGCTATATGCAGTTAGCTCGGTTATTAGTAGCTCTAACGCAGCCGAGTAGTTACTATTACCTAACTTGATATCTACTTTAGGCACTGTTGTCGTGTTAGTAAAGAGTTCTAAAGCGTCTGTTAGCGTGGATTTAGTGTTTAAGTCGGGGGGGTGTCCCAAGTGCAGTTTATTTTTGAAGTATTGAGTATCAAATTCGACAAATAAGGGATTTAGATCGATGCCAGATTTTATGCTTTCTAAGGTATTATCTTGACCTGCTCCTCGATGCGGGCATAGTCTTGCAGTAAATTCTTGGCTGTATTCAAGCGTCATTAGCTAATAATACCAAAACATAAAGAATTCCAGAGAAATATTTTTAAGCATAAGCGGAGTAGAGGAGTAAGGCGCGAGCTATTCCAACAAAATTCCATGGAGCTAGCGTGGTCGGCAAACTGATATTAGTAGATTTTCACCAGCTAGCTTAAGTTCTGAACGCAGTGCATCATCGTTCCACTTATAATCTGTCATTCCAATTTCTTTAAGTACTGCTGTGCTTATATCACTATGAACAAGTTTAAGTGTCTTACTCGGTCTTTTATCGGTAACTATGCCTAACTCAAATGGCTCATCAGTAAGCTTTGCTCGTATGCGTTGCTCAGCAATATGCTCTAATATCTCGTCAATTACGACTGAGTCTTCGATTTGAATCATGACTATATTTTAACTCAAAATAAGAGCCGCATAGGCTCTTTAGTTCGGACTTTCCTGCTGCGGCCATCTGTTCATTGGAGCTTGCTAGAGCACATTTTTGATAATTCTATACAGAGGCGCATTATCGTCTTTGATTTATGAACGCCATAAAAATCGTATGGTGATAAAATGTGCTTATGGATAAGCAAGAAGATAAGTTAGACCAGCACAAACACGGATAGTATCAGCCCAGAGTTATTCCAACCGGTAATTGAGACTAAGCCGACTAATAAAAATTTCCTTAAGAATAAATGGGTCAAAATAGTATCGATTTCATTATTAACTGTTTTGATTTTAGGCGTCTCGTATCTCCTTGTAAGAGACGCCAATATGAGCGAGAAAGTTACTGAGCAAAGTGGTGAAAATAGTCAAAATAAACAATCGGTTAAGTTGTCGCCTCAAGGTTATCGTGTCGTGTACTGGACTCAAGGGGATTATGTTAAAAATACCGATCGAATTTACCCTACTTATTCACTTTGGTACCAAGATTCGGGTAGTGAGCCAAAGCAGATTCCTGAAGTATTTGGTGGCTCAAATGACTATCTACACATTAGGCAGACTCAAGTATCAGATGACGGGAAATATGTATTTCTGAGTTATGAAAAAAAGGTCGAGCGCGTTGAACTCGACACGGCAGATAAAAAAACTTTTGCAGAGACTGCGGGTGAGACACAAATTTCCGGTATCTCACTAAATAATGACGGAATGTCTATCGTAGTTGCGAAAACCAAGTTTGATCCTGATGGTCAACCAACAACTTTAGATGAATTCAATGTAGAGACTCTAAAGGCGAAGCGAATCTTCGATGGGCTCACGCCATTTGGGCTAGTGCCGCTTGCTCAAAACGAGCAGGGAGTCTGGCTTGTACAGCACCCCCGAGGCACTGAGGGTTTCTTTTATGGTACTTTTGATCCCCGTAATGCTGTGCTTAGTGAATTTGAGGGCAAATTTCTCGTTACTATTAGCGGTGACGGATCTGCATTATCCTACGATTCAACAAGTGTATCTAATCCATGTGATTGGTTCTCAGGATCCTCACCAACAGCCCATACGATAATCAATCCATTCACGGGAAATAAAATTGGTAGTATTAGCAAGCCAGGTAAACACGTCATAGTCCAAGAGTTTTCAGAAGATGGCGAGAAAGTACTGATACTTATCAAGGATATCCCTGCACTAACTGAATACGATGAGAGTATTTGTGGTCGATATTGGGACCAAGAGAATGATTGGCAACTAGTCTCAACTGACGTAAAGGATACTTCGCAGCAAATTGTTGCGAATGCTGGTGAGGCTTATGAATTATGGAATCCTGACCAACCAAATCCTTATTTAATTAAATCTAATAATACTTGCATAGCGGTTCTATTAGATGAGAAAAAAAATACATCAAACTGCGAACAAGAAGAAACGCTCGGGATAATTCGCACTGTCAAGACTAAATAGGGTTATTGGAGACGCCCATTATATGTGTCTAGGTTTGAAATTCATAAGTGAATTCCCCAAATCCTATCTAGGTAGTTAATTGAAGAATATCATTCACAACTTGTCCTATTGGTCGCTCTGCGTCAATACTTACTGCGCCGTAGTTTATATTTTGCGCCTCTGCAGTGCTGTTCCAGATCAAAATATCTTTTAGGTCGTCAGGGTGCTTTCCGTAGCTGTTGTTAGTTCTAGTAAGAATACGATGTTTCAAAGTCTTATTACTTACCTGAAGGAAAATCACTCTGTCAAATAAATCCAATATATCCTTGTCGTTCGGTGTTGAACCCGTAAGAAATACAGGGGACGAACTTTGCATAGATACTTCATGCAGTTTCTTTACTCGACTACGCTCTATTTTCAGCCAGTGCTGCTCGTGCCAGTTACGGTCTGCTTCGGCTTCTTCCCACGTCTTCTGCTCCTTTGCAAGCTCATCCGTTTTACGGTTGTACCAAGATTTGAAATTATCCTCATCAACATCAAGAGCTGAATAGCCACGCCTGACCAACTCCGCTTTGACAGTGGACTTACCTGATCCTGATATACCCGTTACATAAATTAGTGACATAGCTCTAATGATAGCAAAAGCACTGTCTAAGCAGTTCATAGATCAGACTTTCCTGCTGGGGCCATCTGTAGGGTCAAATTGGAGCAAGGTGGAATCTATTGCTATTAGACTTAGTAGTAAATCGTAATTATTTCTTTATTACTTAACTAAGCAGTAATGATTTTGGCATGTGTATTTGAACTTTATATTTTTTCAAATATTAGCTGCATTATATGCTACAGCCATCAATCTAATCACGTTTAATATGATCATAATTTTTGGAAAAATATACTTTAAGTTTATGTACTGCTATCTATATAGTTATTTATTAATCCTGTTGTATACTTATCTTGAATATGGAACAAACAGAAAAACTAAAAGCATATATTTATAGCCAATTACAATCCGGAGTAAATCCGAATGAAATTACTGCCCAATTAAGAGGTGCTGGCTGGGATGAACAGAGGATTACAGAGGCCTTTAGCGGGGTACAAGCTCAGATTGTACCTGCCGCTACGCCTGTTCAAGATAATTCGACACAAGTTGTTGCAGAAAGTCTACAACCTGCGACTTTTCAAGCAAGCGGTAAAAAGCGTGGACGTATCAAAACATCTTGGCTGTTAATGAAGCAGAGCCTCAAAGTGCTAAGAAATAATAAACAGCTTTTGAAATATCCTTTGATGGGTGGGATTATTAACATTCTTGTTACGATAATTTTTGCGATAATTTTTTACATAGGCCGTGACAGCCTTATATTCACCGCAAAAGATGTGTTCGGAGACAATGAAGTGTATCTTAAGGGTCCAGGGTATATTTTAGGGTTTATATATTATGTCCTGGCCTTCTTTATAATATTTATTTATAACGCAGGCTTAGCTGCTCATGTGCTAGATATATTCCGCGGAACATCCCGTGATTACAAGCATTACATGAAAATCGCTTGGTCTAAAAAGCGAGTGATCTTCGTATTTTCATTGATAAATTCTACAGTTGGAATCATTCTCCATTTTATTGAACAGCGTGCGGGATGGCTTGGATGGATTGTAAGTAGGATATTCGGAATACTCTGGACGTTAGCTAACTTATTCACCATACCGATAATAGTTGAAACCGAAAGTAGCGCGCCAAGCGCTATAAAGCAATCAAGTAAGCTATTTAAATCACGGTGGGGAGAAAATATCGCAGCCAGAATTACTTTTGGTGGGTTAATGTTCTTATTTTATCTCTTAATATTTATACCAGTTATTACCGTGCTGGGGATTCTATTGAGTATGCTCGGAACTGTAGGGTTAATTCTTATAATACCAATTATTATTTTTTCTTTAATCCTATTTGCTACTGTCGAAACTGCTGCGTCTAATATTCTATCGACTGCACTGTATTACTATGCACGCTACGGTGAAGTACCGGCTGCCTTCGACGCGGAATTGCTGAATTCTACACTCATACCGAAGCGCCAGAAGCGTAGACTATTCGGTAAGAAACCAAAAGCTGCTTAAGCAAGTAAGAATCTGCGATTTTTAGTTGCAGTATCCCTACTTGGCTATAGATTGGTGGAGCAAGGTGCAAACTATTGCAACTAGGATTCAAGAAAGTAACGTTGAGCACAAGCTATATATTGCTCAAATGGCATAGTGGAAATATCAAAGAACTGATAACCACACTGCTCGGCTTCGGCTTGCAGTTCAATACACTTTTCAGACTGCTTGGTAATCCAATCTTATATGTAGTTTCATCACCTACGCCAAACCATGAAAATAACATACAGTCGAGCCTTAGTTGGTTGAGTAACCTAAAGTTTATCTATGGCAATCTGGGCTGTTTCGATATCAAGTTGCTTATTAGCTTCATCCCCAGCGTTAATCGATCCACCAAATACCAATAGCCAGTGGCCACCTTTGAGAACGCCAACCTGTTTTGCTTCGGTCGCATAATAGGCCGAATCGCCAAGTCCGGCTAGAGCCTCTCCTGGAAACTCTTTTTTATAACTTTCATACGATTGTTTTATTTGGCTGACTTCGCTTGAATGAATCTGAATCGTTATTTGTTTTAGGTCACCCAGTGTCGCTCCATCGGAACTGTATGTACAGTTGTCGACTTTTACGCTTTCAGTTGTTGCAAGATTTGAGCCGCCGCTACCCTCCGCCAATGTTGCGCTTTGACCTATCAGGCTTTTTGCATCTTCTAATGTCAGTAGCTCGCAAGCAGTTTTAGTTTTGTCGGTATTATCGGTTGTATTTGTTGATCTACTAATATCTTCAATTGCGTTTTTATTATCATTACTATTACTTTTTACTATTACGAATCCGGCCACTGCAAGGACAACTACAATTGCTACAATAATAATTTTATTCATACACCTTCCTTTATTATAAATATAACTATACAACTTCAAGACAAAAACTTGGAGGGTATATGTATCGTTGATGCAATCACATTGATGCAACAAGAGCAGATTGTTGACGGTTTTTGATAAATCTGACTAGCTAAGATCCATGAGTATATGCATGATTTTAGGGCTAACATAGAGTATTTTATGGCTACTAGGGAAGACGTAATTTCGTTACGCAGCTAAATCAAAAATCACCCAATCTTCAAGTTTATTGACTTTCAAATTGAGTGATTTTGTCCAAGCTTTGATTTGGCAACAATCAACAGCTCAGGGTTTGTTTAGTTAGTAATAACTACTTAGTTTTCAGTACCGACACCAGCATCGACACCGCTACCTTTTTTAATCCCTTCTAGAACTATCTCCACCATTAGTTTTCCTATTTGACGAGGCATCACCTGATCGAGCATTCTTCTTGATCATAGTATCTAATCCGACGTCATTTCGATTAGTACTTGAAGTTTCTGAATTACGACGATTCATTATAGAATTATCTGATCCAGGAACAGTGTAACTATTTGAAGCGCCGCCGTTATTTGCGTTGGAATTATGCCTATCTTCACGACGTTGCTCACGTTCGTCTTGACGCATTTGTTTTGCTCGCGCTTGTTCACGCTTTTTCTCTGCACGATCAGGCTTTAGATCACCACAAGCACTCGGTACTGTAGCTTCAAATGGTAAGGTCATGTCACCAAGTGTACTTCTCTTAGCACCGTCATAAACATTTGGATCCTCAAACAAGTCTGAAATACCGTGTTGGACGACAACGCCGTTGGCAACATCTGCTGCTGTAACACCGGCAGGCAGTGTAAATGTTCGCTCATATGTAACTGTCCCGTCACTAGAAGCTACTGGAAATCTATCCACAGCAAGTCCGCTACTTGCATCAACATCACCCGTAGTTGTTAGTGAAACCATCACTGGACCATAAGAAGGCGCACCTTCCACAGAGGAGATGAAACCGTCTCCATCAGTATCAGCACTAGGACTCGGACACTGGCTATTGCCACCAATATGGAAATGTTGAGCGTGCGGTAAATTTTCAGATGCGCCATGGGTTACTAATCGGACGGTTGCTTGATCGCCGTCAACCATTGCGTAAAGATCTCCACGAACTCCCGATCCATTTAATTGTTTGAGTTTTGCCTCATAGGTCGCAACTCCGCTTTCGTGATCCGCAAATGCGAAACTTGCTGGCGCAAGAATAAGACCCATAGTTAGTAGGCCGACTGTAAAGGCTTTCTTTGCATTGATAATATTTGATACATTCATAAATTACACTTTCTTCTATTAGTTAACTCTCGGTCACGATGATTCGTGAGCTGGATTTATAGGTTAACATGAGCAATACTTATATTTTGTTAGTTATCTAACCAATGCATAGTTAAAATAGATACATTGTATTTTCTAACTGATATGATTTGATATAAACATTTGTTAATAACATTACATATTAATCAATAAGTTCGTTTACTAACTGCCCGTGGCAGTTTCACTCACGACACGCTATGGGCATGTTTTTGATCGTGTCCCAACAATCATCAAATTAGAAAACCCCACTTTACGGTGGGGCAATCTATTTGGAGGGCCGTATGTAACGCCACTGCAACTATTTTGAAGCAGTTTCAAGCAGAATTTTGATTGAAGGAACGTATTTATCGGGATTTTTCTTAATATCTTTTCTTAAATCATCAATATGAATCCAGGAAACTTGCTCAACTTCTTCAGGCTGCGGGGTAAATTCATCAGCTTGCCAGTCGCACACACCTTCATACAATTGTAGGAACGATTTTCTCGGCTCTTCTAGTTTCAGTTTTGCTATGGCCGTAAACCCTACACCAGTCAAGCCAAGCTCCTCCTCGGCCTCTTTATAAATATTTGATTCATAAGTCTCACCTTTTTCCAGCGTGCCCGCAGCTGAAGGCCCCCATTTGCCCGGATCTTTATCTTTTGTCAGTAATCTTTGTGCAAGAAGCACTTCACCCTTTAAATTCGTAAGCCATAAACACCCTATTCGGTAATAATCTTTTTTGAAATCTATTTCATTCCTAGGCTTGAAGCCAATTAATTCATCATTTTCATCTACAATTTGACATAGCTGATTCATAAGACAATTATAACAAAAAGACTTCAGATGAAATGAAGTCTAAGATGCTTATGCTTGGAGGTGGACCAAGGGTTTAATTTATATACTTATATTGACGAACTGATACGTTGGCGTCAACTGCTAGATAACAGTTATAGGCAGGAACAGCTTAACAAACGGCGTGAGAAAGCTTTATATTCCTAGTAGTAGTTACACTACTTATGAATAGCGAGCATCTGCCTAGTATCTTTCCTGTAGAACTGGTAGCCAGATTCGGGTATAGGAAGTAACGATATGTCCATATTGCCCTGTAGTGGAGCAATGTCTTCTTCGGTAATGTCATGCTCTCCATAATCACAGACGGCAGGACATAATAGCGCGGTTGCTCCCACTCTCAATACTCGTTGTTTTTCTCGCAAGCTTACCAACAAATCTTTCTTTGGAACATAATACGGGTCAGCATTTAGTGAAACAACCATGCCGAAAGACTCATCTTCAAACGGCAAGTCCATGCCGTTACCGCCCACAAGTTCGCCCCTATCTGTTAGTCCAGAAAGAGCTTTGCTCATACCAGAATTAGGGCTTAATAAGTGCATACTTGTGGAAACCATTCTCTGGCCAGGAAAAGCCTTTAATACATCGTGCGCAAAATAAGCGTGTTTGCCTGTACCTACATCAAGTAGCGGGAAAGCTAAGTCATTTGCCTCAATGCCAAAGCAGCGCAAGTATTGGTGCATGTCAGCGTCAGAAAGATTACTTAATTGTTGCTGTTCGGCATCAGTGAGTTCAATGTCGCCAGTTGCGATACCACTTAACTCTGCGCCTATCTGCGATAGTTCATCACTTGTATGAGCAGTTAGTTCTTCCCTGAACCACATAAATAGAAAGTCTTCATATAGCTTTGGATATGCTTTTACGATTGCTGGACTAGCCTTAAAGACCACAGCACTACGAACATGACCAGACGAAGTGGATTCACCCAATTCTTCTTCATATTCAGCAACAGCGTCCCTAATTATGTCTACTGTACCTATCAGTTCCTGCCGAACACTTTCATTTGCACGTAAAAATAAACTGGTAACGTCTGGGTGAACGTCGCCTTCAACTAGAAATAATTCAGCAGGACGAGCTTGATGAGCTTCAATCATTAGTAAATGATACCATATTTTTATACTATTTGCAAGATTACAAAGCATCTACAGACTCTTTATTCTGTCTTATAATTAGTATGTGGAAGACCTAAAACTACTTGAACTAATGAAACACAAGATGCCAGACCTGTCGCATGTTAAACCGCCTGCCGAATCAGCAGCAAGCAAGATGATAAAGAACTTAAGGGCGCAAGCAAAAACAGTGAAGAAACAGTGAAGTATCGGCCAAAAGACTTTTTATTATAAATGTTTATTAGAACATATTTAGGCTTGACTTACCACAAGCACTAGCGTATAATGTAAGTACAGAGAACGACCCTTACAAATAGTGTTTAGCGGAGCTTAGGTGTGCTTCGCTACTCCTAATATAGCGACCCAGTATGCCGACTGGTGTATTCGCTATGTCCAAATGGAGCCTACCGTGGACGAGGGTACGACAGACGTAATATCAACAGTTAAGAAAAGTGAGTACGACGAAGCATTTGATTCGCTTGCAGCTTTTCTATTTGAGCAATACAAGAAAAAGAAACAGTCAGAGCTAACACGAGAAATTGAAGAATAGGCATTGTACATAATGGCTATGTATTTCCTAGTATATAAACGTAGGAGCGTAAATAAATGAATAATCTAAAAGCAAAAGCGATAGCACTATGCCGTGTTTCAACAAAAGGCCAAATGGAAGACGGCAACTTAGCCCCTCAAGAGGAGCGCATAAGAAAAGCTGCCGAGATACTAAACTTGGATATAGTAAAAATATGGGCGTTGGCAGTATCAAGCCGTAAAGGCAAGAACGTCAAACGCAAGGACTTAATTGAGATGTATTTGTACTGTAAAAGGTACAAGTCAATTAAGTACCTAATCGTTGACGAAGTTGACCGCTTCATGCGCTCAATCAAAGAATACTATTGGTGGAAGCAAGAGTTTGAAAACATTGGCGTACAGTTAATCCTAGCTAATAGACCTGACCTTGACACTAATGATGACCGTGCTGTCTTTGACGAACTCATAGAAGTTTATAGGGCCGAATCAAGCAACAACGAAAGAATCAACAAAACTCCCGATAAGATGATGTCAAAAATCAGAGCTGGCTACTATCCAAGTAATCCGCATACTGGCTATAAGACATCGGATGTACCTGGCTTGCACACTCCCGACGAGCCAAACTGGACTGCAATGAGCAATTCCTTTAAGGCTATGGCTGCGGGTCAAATAGATGTCAAAGAGGGGCTGCAACAAGCAACCGACAATGGTTTGCGCACAAAGAACTACGGACCAAAAGCCGTTGGTGGTAAAACAATAGATATGTTTCGCTGGAAGGCCTTAATGGCTGACCCGTAT
>JALYSF010000023.1 GCA_030854905.1 bacterium | reverse complement strand
GTAGGCGATGCCAAAACTAACAAAATCGGCGTTGGTGTAGCTAAAGGTGCAGACGTTACGGCTGCAGTTAGTAAAGCATCAGATATTGCCAAGAAAAACTTTGTAAAAATCGCAGTTGTTAATAGTACTATTCCTCATGAAGTTGATGGTAGAGTTGGCGGCGCTCGGATTATGGTTAAACCAGCCGCTCCTGGTACCGGTCTTATAGCTGGAGGTGTTGTTCGTACAATTCTTGAAGTGGTAGGTATTAGTAACGCATTGTCTAAATCTCTAGGTTCAAGCAATAAAATTAACATTGCTTATGCCACGATAGAAGCACTTCAGACTAGTTTACCTAAAGAAAAATGGCTGAATTATGTAGCAAAGACTTACACTAAAACTGCCGCTAAAAGCCCTAATACAGAAAAACCCGAACCTAAGACCGAACCTAAGACCGAACCTAAGGCTGAACCTAAAAAGCCAGCTGCCAAAAAACCCGTTGCAAAGGATAAAAAATAATGAAATACAACGAACTAAATATTCAGGCTAATCGCAAGCGCAACCGTGTCGGACGTGGTATATCGGCCGGACAAGGTAAGACTGCCGGGCGAGGTACAAAAGGTCAAGGTTCTCGAACAGGTAAAACTGCTCGTCCAGGATTCGAAGGTGGCCAAAATCCATTAATGCAAAGACTTCCTAAACTTCGTGGCTTCAAACCGTTTTGGGCGCCCACTTTAACTGTTACTACCGATCAAGTAGCCGGTCTTAAAACCGTTGACAATGAAAGTGTCTATAAAGCTAGATTAGCCGATAGCCAATTTAGTAATGTGCGATTAGTACTTGGCAAGAAGAAACTGGATACAAAATTAACGGTTAAGTTACAAGGTGCTAGCGAGTCAGCGGTAGCAGCTGTAGAAAAAGCTGGTGGCAGCTTCCAAAAAACTTCTAAGCCGGCTCGACCGTCAACACGTGCAGCTAAAGTTACGAAAAATAAGACTTGATTTACTTAAACTGATATACTTATTTTAATCTAAGAACTGAGATGAAACAGAGGGAGTTAAATTGAACTGGAAACTAATATTCCAATCTTTCCGTCATGAAGATATGCGAAAACGTCTACTATCCGTCCTAGGGATGGTGATTGTATTTCGTATTTTAGCGCAGATACCGATACCGCTTTCCGACCCAAATACCTTAAAAGCTCTACTGGAAAACCTGTTCACCGCCGCGCAAGGGTCTGATTTACTAGGATTTCTAAACGTCCTGTCTGGTGGCGCACTTGCTAATTTCTCGATTATGCTACTAGGGCTTGGACCGTATATCAACGCCAGCATCATTATGCAACTTCTTACCAAAGCTATACCAAGGTTAGAAGCACTGAACAAAGAAGGCGAATACGGCCGTAAGAAAATTAATCAATACACAAGGATGCTTTCTTTTCCGTTAGCACTTATCCAGTCAGTCGGAGCTATATTCTTAGTTCAGCAAACGGCAGGCCAAATATCAGGAATTGGCAATATCACCAGCGGAGCTACACCGCTTGACTGGGCAGTGATGGTTGGAGCGCTAACATGTGGTTCTATGCTACTTATGTGGATAGGTGAACTTATTACTGAGCAGGGCGTAGGAAATGGAATCAGCTTATTAATCACCGCCGGGATTGTCGCATCTCTACCTGCAACAATTGTAAGTATCGGTGACAGCCTTTTTGCAGGCGATGAATCTTTCCAGATATTTAATACGACTATTCCCGTAAGTGAAACTGCACTATTTTATGTCGGGCTGATTGTTCTAGTTACGATTTTAACTACTTACATAGTAGTCAAATTAAACGAAGCTTCAAGAAACATTACTATTCATTACGCTAAAAGAGTTCAAGGAAACCGTACTTACGGCGGCGTTACTACTATCTTGCCAGTTAAGCTGATCACAGCAGGCGTAGTGCCAATTATATTCGCGGTAGCATTCTTAAGTGTTCCTGCTTTTGCAGGGCAGCTACTAGCAACTAATTCTAGCGCTAGACTGGCTGAGCTTGGCCAGAACTTAAGTATTTGGTTTCAGACTCCTAGCGCTCAAACATTTGCAGTTCCCGGATTCGAACCATTTATCTACCCGGTCGTGTACTTTTCGCTAGTGTTTGCATTTACATATTTCTATACCAGCATCACATTTAACACTAAAGAGATTGCCGAAAACTTGCAGAAGCAAGGTGGTTTCATTGAAGGCATTAGAACTGGTCTACAGACAGAGCTTCACCTAAAAAAGACGATTAATAGGCTTACGTTCTTTGGTGCGTTAAGTTTGGGAATGCTAGCAGTTGTACCTATCATCGGCCAGGTATTCTTGCAAACTACTATTAGCATTGGCGGAACGAGTATCTTGATTTTGGTGGCGGTATCATTAGAAACACTTCGGCAAATCGAGTCCAGAGCCTTGATGGTTACTTACGATGACTACTCAAGACCAGACTTTTTCTACGGTGAATCTGAAAAAGAAACCGACCGCAAACTGGGTCTCAAAAAGCTAAAATTCATAAGAAGAAAAAAATAACTTTAACTCTTGTTAGTTGTAGTAGAATTTGCTATAATTTATAGTTGAATATAATTTATGGCTAAAGATAAGGAAGTGATTGAGCTGGAAGGCATTATAATTGAGACCCTCCCGGGTACTCAATTTAAAGTCGAGCTCCAAAATGGCCATCAAATTATAGCCCATGTTGCAGGGAAAATGCGTAAGCACTTCATTCGCATAGTACCGGGCGACAATGTAACGGTTGAGTTAACCCCATACGATCTAAGTAAGGGCAGAATCACCTACAGGAAATCCTAAGAAATTAGGATTTAACAATAAATTAAAGCAGTGTGTCACGCACTAGATAAAGGAGTGTGATCCGGATGAAGGTCCGTGCAAGCGTAAAAAAAATCAGTCCCGACGATAAGTTGGTACGCCGTAAAGGAAAACTTTACGTTATAAATAAATTTAAGCCTAAGCACAAGCAAAGGCAAGGTTAGTTGTATGCAAAAATTCAAGAACTCCACTAACCTTAATTCCCGTATTTCGGGGTCCCCGCAAAACCTGTTTTGTGGGGTTAAAAGGCAAGGTTAATTATGGCTAGAATTTCTGGAATAACTATTCCAAATGAAAAGCAGATTAAATTTGCTTTGACCTATGTTTACGGAATAGGCCCTAAGACGAGCAGTGAAATACTGACTACTGTAAAAGTAGACCCGACGGTTAGAGTTAAAAACTTAACTGACGATGAAGTTTCACGAATTCAAGATTATATAAACGACAAGCACCTTGTAGAAGGTGAATTACAGCGAATTGTTACTGGTAACATCAAACGACTTAAAGAAATTAAGTCATATCGTGGCTTAAGACACTCAGCTAACTTACCTAGTCGCGGTCAGCGCACACGCACAAACGCTCGCACAAGACGCGGTAAGAAGGTAACTGTTGGTGGAACGGCGAAGAAGGCGCCGTCTAAAACTTAGGGGTTAATATGGCTGAAGAAGAATTGAAAACAACTACACCGACTCCAGAGTCTGAGCAAACATCGCAAACTGCTGAAGCAGCAACTGATGCTGCTCCCGCAAAAGCAAAGAAAAAGAAAGTCAAGAAAAACGTACCTTTTGGTCAGATGCATGTCCAAGCAACTTTCAACAACACGATAGTTACATTTACCGACCAAACTGGAGCCGTACTTACTAGTTCGAGCGCCGGAGCATGTGGTTTCCGAGGTAGTAAAAAAGGCACAGCCTACGCTGCGCAAATCGCCGCCGAAAAAGCCGCAACTATGGCTAAGCAGCAATACGGCGTTTCTCGGGTTGACGTTTTCGTAAAAGGAATCGGTCAGGGTCGGGACATGGCAGTCCGTTCCTTAGTTAATTTAGACATATCTGTTGAAAGCATCAGAGATAAAACTGGCGTACCTCACGGTGGCGTCAGACCACGAAAGGCTAGGAGGAACTAATTATGGCGAGAGATAGATCTAGCATTGTCAAGCAGTCCCGCCGCGAAGGATACGCACTCCACCCTAAAGCTCACAAAGCTTTAGTAAAGAGAACGAGTATGCCCGGCCAATCTGGCATGGGCCGACGTCGTCCAGGCAAAGCCAGCCAATATTCTTTGCAACTTCGCGAAAAGCAGAAAGTAAAGCGACTATATGGCCTTCTTGAAAGACAGTTTAGTAACCTTATGAAAGAGGCTGCAAGAACTCCAGGACAATCAGGCCAAGTGCTCCTAAGATTCTTAGAACAACGAGCCGACAATGCCATATACCGAGCTGGGCTAGCTCCAAGCCGACGTGCAGCACGTCAACTTGTTACCCACGGTCATTTTATGCTCAACGGTAGGCGATTTGATATCCCGTCTGTTCGCCTTAGAGCAGGAGACGAGCTCCAAGTTCGAGACCACAGCAAAGGAAGCGAATACTTTAAGAATATCGACGTAGTCAGTCCAGGGTCGGATGCGACACAAAGCTGGTTAAAATGCGACCGCAAGAAGTTAACTGTCCAAATCACCGGCATACCAACTCGTGAAGAAGCAGAATTAGATATCAATGAGCAATTAATCGTCGAGTACTACTCACGCTAAAGGAGAGAAGAAATATGTCAAAAACCATTCATACACCAGCGCTTGCTTCGGTCAACGACCACAGCAAAACTTCGGCGACTTTTGTTATCGAACCGCTTCATACCGGCTACGGGATGACACTGGGTAACAGTATGCGCCGTGTGCTACTGTCAAGTGTTGCAGGAGCAGCCGTAACGTCATTTAAGATTGACGGCGCAACCCACGAATTTACAACCTTAAAAGGTGCTGTAGAGGATGTCGTCGACATCATGCAGAACCTGAAACTTATCCGTTTCAAAGTTTATAGCGACGAACCTCAGACCATTCGTATTGAAAAGAAAGGTTCTGGAACTGTTACTGCAAAAGACATCAAAACAAACGCCGACGTAGAAGTCGTTAACCCGGATCAACACATTGCAACACTAAGTGACGCTAAAGCAACTTTCGGCGCAGACATTGTAGTAGAAACCGGCAGAGGTTATCGTTCAATTGAAGAGTCAGGCGCAAAACGCACATCTAGCGACCTCATAGCATTAGATGCCATTTTTAGCCCAGTCCTCCGCGTAAGATATAAAGTCGAGAACACGCGTGTCGGTCAAATCACAGATCTAGACAAAGTTCTAATTACGATCGACACAGACGGCTCTATCACACCAAGAGACGCATTTGAAGAAGCAGCAGCTATACTTGTAAACCAATACACTGCATTAGCCGGCCAGACTAGAGTAGAAGTAGCAAGTCCTGTAGTAGCCAGTGCCTCTAGCGAATCAGTAATGAGTGATGATAATGACGGTGCAAGCCTCAATACTTCAATCGAAGACCTGAATCTTAGCGCACGCACCACTAACGCTCTGATAAACAATGACATCCACACCCTAAAAGATCTATTCAGCCTGACAGATGTTGAGCTAAGGGACCTTAAAGGATTCGGCAACAAGGCACTCGATGAAGTAAAAGATAAGATGGCAGAGTTGGAGCTATAAGATGCACCGACACGGATATAAAGGAAGGAAATTTGGTCGCGAAAAAGACCAGCGCGAAGCTCTAATCAAGAGTTTGGCCGAATCTTTAGTAGTCCACGAAAAAATCGAGACTACTCTTCCAAAAGCGAAAGAAATCGTTCCTTACATTGAAAAATTAATAACCAAAGCCAAAAAAGGCGACTTGCATAATCGTCGACAGGTGATTTCAGGACTTATGACAGTCAAATCTGCCCACAAATTGGTAGATGTGATTGCTCCTAAGCTGAGCGGGCGCGTTAGTGGTCATGTACGAATCACCCGCACCACTACACGCCGCGGCGACAACGCACAGTTAGCTACAGTGAGTTTTGTTGATGATTTACAAGCCGCTCCGAAAGCTGTTAAGGCCGAGAAAGTAGCAGCTAAAGCTACGTCGGCTACAACTCCGCCTAAAAAAGTAGCTAAGAAGACTACAGTAAGTTCTAAGCCGAAGCTAGCGAGCCCTAAAAAGGAGGCTAAGTAATGTCTATTTCCAAGGAAAAGAGCAGCAGAAGCTCGAATTCAGTTCGAGCCTCGCGCGTTGAGGAAAACCATGGTTTGTCCTCAAAAGTGAAGCGAAGCGGAACATCTAAAACTTATTCAGCAAAACCAACAGAAGTAACACGAAAATGGTGGGTACTGGACGCTTCAGAGCTTCCACTTGGACGATTGTCGACTCGTGCTGCGACGTTGCTTACAGGTAAAGAAAAGACCCAGTTTACATCTCACATCGACTGCGGAGACTTCGTAATCGTCATAAACGCCGATCAGTTGATAATCACTGGTAATGCAGTCCAAACGCAAAAAATGTACTACCGCTATAGTGGTTTCCCGGGTGGTTTGACAGAGACGAGTCTTAAAGATCAGATGGTTAAAGATAGTCGTACGGTAGTAATGAAATCCGTTCGAGGCATGTTACCAGTCAACAAATTACGCGATGGAAGGCTTAAGCGTCTTAAAGTTTACGCAGGCGCAGAACACGAACATGCAGCACAGAAGCCAACAGCGCTGCAACTCAAGAAAGAGGTTAAATAATCATGGCTGAAAGATATACTTACGCATTAGGCAGGCGCAAAAGCGCTACAGCTAGCGTGCGACTTACAAAAGGCAAAGGTGTTATCACTGTAAACGAAAAACCGGCTAACGTGTATTTTGCAGATAGTCCGATGCTACTAAGCGAGATAGACCTTCCGTTTAAAGTTGTCGAACAAGAAGGCAAGTACGATGTTTCTGTTAAGGTTTCAGGCGGCGGTCATTCTGCTCAAATCGACGCTATTAAGCTTGGAATAGCTAAGTGTCTTGCAGAAGATGAAAGCCTTAAAGGTAGCCTTAGAAGAGCCGATTTACTAGGCCGCGATACACGAGAAAAAGAACGAAAGAAGTTCGGCCTCAAAGGCGCTCGAAAACAACGCCAGTTTACAAAGAGATAAGGAGGAGCTCTGCTCTTCCAATCTCGTTCAAACTATATTTGAACTTCGATTTCCTCCTCGCTAAAGCCGACTAAAGCAGTCGGTTCGCGTTGCTCATAAGTATGCTTAATTTACAGAAGGCTCCCGCAAGGGAGTATTTTGTTGACAAATTACAGTAAAAGAGTATATTAAGTTTTATGAACGCTGTTATTAACAATTTTGGCTTTTGGTTTACACCCATCCAGATGGCGGTCATTTAACTTATTTTTAAAGAATAAATATAAACAACCGCCAGAAGGCGGTTTTTTAATTAAAGGATAAACATGAGCGAAAATGACACACCAGTAGCACTTCCTAGAGGAAGCGTATATTTAGAAGAACGACGAAAACACTTAGAAATTGAAATTACAGATTCAGTACCCCGCGCGCACGAAATCGGCAAAGTAGACGATTGGCTTCAAACCGGACGATGCGTGGGAGGCCTCGCGGTTTGTAAAACCTGCGAGACAGTCGGTCAAAGCCCATGCCCTAGTTCCTTAAATGCAAGAGTCCGAATAATCAATAAAGTTTTCGCCTTATCTGATACAGACTTAGAAAAGCTAGCGCTTCAAGTCCATCTCAATAATGTAGATTTCGACACATAAACACACTTTTAGTTACGCAAAATGACACGTCTGAAAAATACTGATGATACAATAGAGTAAATATGAGCAAACAAGTAATACTGACCGGTCTTAGGGCGAATAATGATCTTCATTTAGGTAACTATTTAGGAGCTCTGCTCCCTTTAATTGACATGGCCAAATCGAACGCCGGTGAATATCAAATAAATTTATTTGTTCCTGATCTGCATAGTTTCACTACGCCCATTGACCACAGCAAACTGCATGAAGCAATAATGAACAACTTAAGAATTTTTGCTGCTGCTGGGTTACCACTTGATAATCCTGATATACATTTATATCGACAGAGTTACGTTCCGGCGCACAGTGAACTTACAATAATTTTGAACAGTTTTACAGGTTTTGGCGAGATGAGTCGAATGACCCAGTTCAAGGATAAATCAGATAAGCTCGAGAAAGACAGAATCAGCATTGGTTTGTTTGATTACCCAGTACTTATGGCGGCCGACATACTCCTGTATAGCGCAGGTTATGTGCCTGTCGGCGACGACCAGACTCAGCACCTAGAATTTACTAGAGATATTGCTGAGCGTATTAACGGACGGTTCGGCGATTTATTTGTTGTGCCACTGCCTGTTAAAAAACAACATGAGTTCTTTGGAAAAGAACAGGGGCTTAGAATTCGTGACTTACTAGAACCTTCAAAGAAAATGAGTAAAAGTGATGAGACAGGAAAAGGTGTTATTTTTCTTAGCGACACCCCCGAACTAGCAAAAAAGAAAATCATGAGCGCGACAACAGATTCTGTAGGTGTAGTGCATTATGACCAAGAGAGCCAGCCGGGCATTTGCAACCTGCTTCAGCTGCATGCCCTACTTGGGGATGAACCATTAGAAGATGTAATTAAGCATCACGAAGGCGATACAAGCTACGGTGACTTAAAGTTCGAAGTTGGAGATCATGTTGCGGAGTTCTTAAGGGATTTTCAATCCAAACTAAGTAGTGTAAATGACGAACAAATACTATTAAAACTGGAAGAGTCCGAAAAAGCTATGAACTCTCAGGCAAATGAAACATTATTAAGAGTGCAAAAAGCAGTAGGCTTGAGGTAGCTTTGAGCGAAAAGCAAAGACCACTATACGAAGAATCGCCAATAGGACTGATCCGAAGATTAGGGAATTTTGTTTTGACAATGTTTTTTGGTAACAAAAAATGAAACAGGTCGTGGTCGATGATACTACTCAAAAACAACGACTTGATATATTGGTCGGCAGTTTATTCCCACAAATTAGCCGCAAGTTTATCAATAAGTTAGTTGAGAGTTCAAAAGTATTAGTTAATGGTCAATCCAGTAAGCCTGGCTATAAGTTAAGGCCCAAAGATGTTGTCGATATCGACTTTGAACCACGCGACCTTGATAAAATACCCGATATTGATCTGCCAATTATCTACGAAGATGAGGATATGTTGGTGATAGATAAACCAGCCGGTGTGATAAGTCACTCGCGCGGCAAGTATTGGGATGAACCCTCAGTAGCATCGTTTATACGGCAAAAACTCAAAGTTAGCGACTTTGATACCAATAATTTCTCAGAGCGCAGCGGAATAGTGCACAGACTAGATAGAGCCACCAGCGGAGTGATGATATGTGCAAAAAATCAGGCCAGCTTATCATTTTTGCAAAAACAGTTCTCTGACAGAACCATAGACAAGACATACGTCGCCGTATGCGAAGGTACTGTAGAGCATACCCAAGCTATAATTGATGCTGCCATCGCCAGAAACCCCAAAAAACCCACCACATTCATTGTTCATAAGCTTGGTAAAACCG
Source organism: bacterium (assembly GCA_030854905.1). Lineage (GTDB taxonomy): Bacteria > Patescibacteriota > Saccharimonadia > Saccharimonadales > SZUA-47 > JALYRK01. The sequence continues at coordinate 3,982 of JALYSF010000023.1, read as the reverse complement.
CTCAAACTAGGTATAAAGTGTTAAAACAAGGTAAAAACTGTTTAATAGAGTTTAAGCCCCTCACAGGCAGGACTCATCAACTGCGTGTTCACGCTGCATTTATTAAGCACCCCATAATCGGCGATGCATTTTATAATGGTTTGCCGGCACCTCGTTTGATGCTGCACGCCCAAAGCCTAGTTATTAAAAACTTATCTGGCAAGATTCAGAAATTCGTATCAAAAGTTCCACAAGAGTTTCTTGAGTATGCAGAATAATAAATTATTTTTAATTAACCCCAGAACCGAAACTGCTATGGACATGCTTGTTGCCAACCCGCCACACGCCCTAATGATTCAGGGCAGACAGGGCAGTGGTAAAGTTAAATTGGCCCGAATGCTGCTTCGCCGAATTAATCCTCAAATGGACATACAAGTATTTGAAGCTTTAGAAGGAAAAAGTCTTGGAATAGATTTAATAAGAGAAATCAGGAATTATATGCAGATAAAGACTTCTTCTAGCTTGCCATTTCGTGCAGCAATAATTACTCCGGCAGACTCTATGACGGAAGAAGCACAAAATGCCTTGTTGAAAGTCTTAGAAGAGCCCGCTTTAGGCAGTATGATACTGCTCCTAGCCCGAAATCCAGCTAGTTTACTACCGACGATAATTTCTAGGGTAAACGCGTTAAACGCACTGCCTGTAGAGCTTGAGGCGGCAACTGATCATTATAGCGAATATGACTCGGAGACGGTTCAAAAGTATTATCGGGTGAGCGGAGGAGCACCAGAACTGCTTCAAACTTTACTAATGAATTTAGAAGATCCTATGCTCGATGCGATTACAGAAGCAAAAATCTTCTTAACATCTACGAGGTTCGAAAGAGTAAAACAGGTAGAAGAGCATAAAGCTAAAGCCGATACTTTACTGTTTAACCTGCTTAATTTAGTTAAAGCGACGTTACAAAACCCGGACTTACCCGAAATTAACAGAATTCGATTCATTAACCTTTTTAAGCTACTATCAGAATCCGAAAAAAGACTTAATGCGAACGTTAATAAGAAAGCCATACTTCTAGAAGTGGCGCTTGCTATTTAAAGCGAGTTTTGTAGGCGCACTTTAGCATTGTGATATATAATAGCCTAATATGCTTTCTATACTAGTAATCCTAGCGTTTGCCGTTGCTGCATTTATTACGGGCAGCATCAAGTCAGACGAAGAAGCTCCTATGCCGCTAAAACTAAGCAACCGACTAGGTAAACTTTGGGATATTGCTCACCAAGGAATGCGAGAGAACCGGTTTTTAAGAGCCGAAAAAGCACTTTTAACAATTTTAAAAATAGACGAGAAGAACGCTGCTGCCTATAATCGGCTAGGCATTTTGTACGCTAAGCAAAAAGAGTTCAAAGACGCTATAGACTGTTTTGAAATAGCAAGCAGTATTGAGCCGTCGGCTTCTAGCTTGCACAACTTAGGTCTAATTTATTACGAAACAGAGCATTACGAGAAAGCAGCATTAGCTTTTGAACAGGCGCTTAAACTCGAAGACAAATCCGCAGCAAGACATATAGCCTATGCAAAAGTTCAGGAAAAACTAGGTAATCATAAAGTCGTACTTAGCGAGCTCGAGCTTGCAGCCGAACTAGAACCAAACGTAGAATCCTTTAAGTTACTGCATAAAACATATACTGACCGTGGTATGACCGAACAAGCTAGCGTTATCGAAAGGAGACTTTCTAAAATGACAGTTAGCAAAAAAGAAAAGCGTCGCAAGATACTTCGACCTAAGCGAGTTGTTGTTTAAATTAACTAACACAGTCAGTTATAAATCCTCAAATATGCCGGACTTCAATTTAATAGTTAATTAAGTGTTTATTTTGAGTTTTAACTGCGTAAGAGTATGCGGTTTTCTTTAGTACCAACACTTATAAGCTGTTTACAGTTTTGGTCAGCATATTTGCTAAAGTCAGGACTATTTTTGATCAATGTCGTGTGTTCTGTTGACCATCAGCCCTATAATACTGGCCAGCTTCAAGGCAGAGACTGAGATGACTATCCATAATATGATGTCCGCAGTCAAATACAGATAACTGACTTGGCGTTGGTCCTGCACTACAAAACTCTTACTCACTGGTAAGCAATGCGTTGAATTTTTGTGCGCTATCTCGCATTCATTGTCAGCAAGAGCTCGTTTTAGAAAAACAATTGGAATGCCACGATAATCACGGTATTCAGCGTCACCGTATTTTATGCCATTCTTTACATAGTCACCTTGACGTTGAACAAAAATAGATGCTGTAAATAATGATATAGACAGTACGGTAACTAATGTAATCTTTTTTGCTAATACATGGGGAAGTTTAATATCGCTATTTTAGCAAACAAAGGGCACCTCATAATCGAAGTGCCTTAACGTGAACTTTCTGGTGCAGTGTCACGGCTGAGGTTAGAACTATTTTACTTTTTTGAACAAAGCTCAAATAGAAAACTAAGAACACCGCAGACAAAACTTAATGCGCCAATTATTATTATGAACCAAAGCATTTGTGTTGGGGCGAATCCATCAATAATACCTGGACTAGGCGAAGAAACTTTATACAGGGTAGATTCCGCAGATCTACCGCTACTACTGTTGGATAGGTAAATGGCACAACAAACTGCCCAGATCATTAAAAATGATATTGTGACTCTAAAGCGTTTAATATTCAGCATAGTGCTTATGGTTTTGGTGCAGCATCATTGCTGAGGTCAGAACTATATTGTACAAGCAAATACTTATTTCTTAAGCTCGCTACTCAACACAATATCGCTAGCTAATGAGTTGGCTCTTGTCGATCCCTCCCAAGTGTCTTTTCCTTCGGGTAGTGGGTGATTGTACCAAAGCCGGGCACTTAATGTGTCGGCACAATGGCATAGCGACGCTAACTCTCCCATTGTTCGGGCACCAGGCGAATATTCACTTTCACGTACACCTTCAACATATCTTAATGCGTTTGTTTGCTGTTCGTTGAGTTGGATATTGTACCTAGATATAACATCTAGGCGTTTATTTGATTTAGCAGATTTGTTTGAAAGTTTCGGGTCAGCCAAAATGTTGCCATTATTATCGTAACTATAACGAAAGGGTTTTTCTAAATCATGTAAGAAGATGACTAATAGAGCATCCGATTTCGAAAAAACTAATGGTCTAACGTTATCTAGCGTATCAAAAATAATCGACACAATATTCATTGCATCAGCGATATGATCCGCATACCCCCCTGGCCAAGTTTGGTGATTATGTGAGGCACCTGGAGCAGTTTCAAATAAATGCTTGTAATCAGCGTATATCTTTTTACATGCCAATCCGTTTGAACCCTCAATTTGCGACAATAAGTCATCCAAACCACAGTAGGGCCGCTGATTGTTTTTCTTTAACATATGCTCATTATAACAAAATGACTTCCGAAGAGGTCATTTAAGCATAAGCGTTTTGGTGCAGGGTGTAGGATTCGAACCTACGAAGGCGAATGCCAACAGATTTACAGTCTGTCGTGTTTGACCGCTTCACTAACCCTGCACATGGATGCTCACTTGCAATAAGTCATGGAGCCACGTTCGAGATTTGAACTCGAGACCCCTTCCTTACCATGGAAGTGCTCTACCACTGAGCTAACGCGGCAGTTAACTGATGTATAATAGCAAAATATGCCTGTTAATGCTAGGTATGACTAAGCATATTATGAGTAAGTAATTTATCCTGTATAATGTTTTAATGATAAGCTGAACTTCTTAGAGGAATAGCTTGAATTGGCATAATAATGCCGCCTTAGCTCAGTGGTTAGAGCATCTGTTTTGTAAACAGAGGGTCGTCGGTTCGAATCCGACAGGCGGCTCCAAACTCGTTTTCTAGAATAAACTTATTTTTCGTATGTTAGAAGTTAATAACCCTTTGGAAATTCATGCTAGTTTAAGCCAGCTCCATAAAAAGTATGGCAGATCTATGTTGAGAACTGCTGTAGGT